>CANRFI010000063.1 GCA_947629855.1 uncultured Clostridia bacterium | reverse complement strand
CAAGTCCTTTTGGTTTTCTAGCTTCAAATAATTCTTCAACTCTAGGAAGACCTTGAGTAATATCTGCTACACCTGCAACACCTCCTGAGTGAATTGTTCTCATTGTAAGCTGTGTTCCTGGTTCACCAATAGATTGTGCAGCAATAATACCTATTGCTTCTCCTATTGATACTAAATCTCTACGTGCTAATCCCATACCATAACATTTTTGACATACACCGTGTTTTGAACGACATCCTAGAACAGAACGTACTTTTAGTCTTTCAATTCCTGATTTTACAATTTCTTCTGCGATGCTTTCTGTTATCATAGTGTTTTTGTCTACTATTAGCTCTTTTGTTTCTGGGTTGAATACATCTTCTAATGGGAATCTTCCAAGTAGTCTTTCTTGCATTTTTTCAATAATTTGATTTCCATCTTTGATGTCATAAACTGTAATTCCTTCGTCTGTTCCACAATCTTCATCTCTTACTATGATATCTTGTGATACATCTACTAATCTTCTTGTTAAGTATCCAGAGTCTGCTGTTCTTAACGCTGTATCTGAAAGTCCTTTACGTGCTCCATGTGCTGAAATAAAGTATTCTAGAGCATCTAGTCCTTCTGCAAATGAAGATTTGATTGGAATTTCTACTGCTTTACCTGTTGTACTTGCCATTAATCCACGTATACCCGCAATTTGTCTTAATTGGTTTATATTACCACGGGCTCCTGATTTAACCATCATATAGATTGGGTTTAATTCATCAAAGTTGTCTTCCATTGCATTACTTACTTGCTTTGTTGCGTCTTCCCATATGTTTATAACTGCATTGTATCTTTCATTGTTTGTAATTAATCCTCTTGCATATTGTTTTCTAATGTTTTCTACTTTTTGATCTGCTTCTTCTAATATCTTTTTCTTTGCTGGTGGCACTTGTACATCACTCATAGAGAATGTAATACCTGCCAATGTTGAATATTTAAATCCTAATGCTTTGATATAGTCTATTACTTCTGCTGATTCAGATAATCCGTGTTTTCGAATTACTCTTTCTATTATGCTTCCCATTGATTTTTTCATTACTGGAAAGTCTATTTCATATTGGAATGGATCTTTCTTTCTATCAATAAATCCTAAGTCTTGTGGAATTCCTCTATTGAATATAATTCTTCCAACACTTGTTTCGATTTTTTTGCTTTTTATTTCTCCATTAACTTCTTTTGTTATTCTAACGTAAATTTTAGCATGGATAGCTACATCATGATTTTCGAATGCCATAATTGCTTCTTCTGGGTCCTTAAAGTATTTTCCTTCTCCTTTTTCTCCTTCTAAAATCATTGTTAAGTAATAACTTCCTAAAATCATATCTAGTCTTGGTACTGCTACTGGTTTACCATCTTGTGGTTTAAGTAGGTTATTTGTTGATAACATTAAGTATCTTGATTCTGCTTGTGCTTCTGGTGATAATGGTAAATGTACTGCCATTTGGTCCCCATCAAAGTCTGCGTTGAATGCTTCACATACTAATGGGTGAAGTTTAATTGCTCTTCCTTCTACTAATACTGGTTCGAAACTTTGAATTCCTAATCTGTGTAATGTAGGTGCACGGTTTAGCATAACTGGGTGGTCTTTTATAACATCTTCTAAAATTCCCCATACTTCTGGTCTTAATCTTTCTACCATTCTTTTTGCATTTTTAATATTTTGTGCAATTCCTCTTCCTACTAATTCTCTCATAACAAATGGTTTGAATAATTCAACTGCCATTTCTTTTGGAAGTCCACATTGATATATTTTTAGCTCTGGTCCTACTACTATAACAGAACGTCCAGAATAGTCAACACGTTTTCCAAGTAAGTTTTGACGGAAACGTCCTTGTTTTCCTTTTAACATATCTGATAATGATTTTAATGGTCTGTTTCCAGCTCCTGTTACTGGTCTTCCTCTTCTTCCATTGTCTATTAAGGCATCTACTGATTCTTGAAGCATTCTTTTTTCATTTCTTACAATGATTTCTGGTGCTCCTAATTCTAATAGTCTTTTTAATCTGTTATTTCTGTTTATAACTCTTCTATATAAGTCGTTTAAGTCAGATGTTGCAAATCTACCTCCATCTAATTGCACCATTGGTCTTAATTCTGGTGGAATTACTGGTATTACTTGCATTATCATCCATTCTGGTTTGTTTCCAGAAATTCTAAATGCTTCTATTGTGTCTAATCTTTTTACTAATTTTAATTTCTTTTGCTCACTTGCTGATTCTAGTTCTTTTCTAATTTCTTTTGATAATTTGTCTAAATCAACTTGTTGTAATAATTCCCTTAGAGCTTCTGCCCCCATTTTTGCTTTAAATGAACCTTTTCCAAATCTTTCTTCTGCTTCGTGATATTCTTTTTCATTTAATACTTGACATTTTTCAAGTGATGTTTTACCTTTTTCAATTACAACATATGATGCAAAATAAATTATTCTCTCTAAATTTCTTGGTGAGATATCTAATATTGATGCGATTCTGCTTGGTATTCCTTTAAAGTACCAAATATGTGCTACTGGTGCAGCAAGTTCAATGTGTCCCATTCTTTCACGTCTAACTTTTGATTTTGTTACTTCTACACCACAACGGTCACATACTATTCCTTTATATCTTACTCTTTTATATTTTCCACAGTGACATTCCCAGTCTTTTGTTGGTCCAAATATTCTCTCACAAAATAGACCATCTTTTTCTGGTTTTAATGTTCTGTAGTTGATTGTTTCTGGTTTTTTTACTTCACCTTTTGACCATTCTCTTATTTTTTCATCTGATGCCACACCTATTTTTAACTTATCAAAAATATCTAATTCGTCCACTATTTTTCTTTTCCCCCTTCGGTTTATTTCGATATTTCTTAAGAGTTCTATCCACCGCTCTTGCAATTTCTTTTGGTCGCCTCTTTTTATTTTTTAACTTATTTAATTATTTTTTATTCAATTACATCATCATCATTGTCTAAGTTGTCATTTGCTAAGTCATTATCATATAGTAGTTCTTCTCCTTCATCATCTAGGTCTTCAAATAGTTCATCATCTTCGTCATCTTCTAGAAGTATATCATCTTCTAATTCTTCACTGTTGTAACCATCACTTAGTTCTTCTTCACTTATGATTTCTTCTTCTGTCATTAGCTTCTTTTCTTTTTCTGGATCATATTCGATTCCTTCTTCGATATTTTCTTTTAATTCAAGTTCTTTGTTGTCTTGAGAGTATAAACGAACATCTAATCCTAAAGATTGTAATTCTTTTACTAATACTTTGAAGCTTTCTGGTACGCCTGGTTCTGGAACATTTTCTCCTTTTACAATTGATTCGTAAGTTTTTACTCTTCCTACAATATCATCTGATTTAACTGTTAACATTTCTTGTAAGGTATAAGCTGCTCCATATGCTTCTAATGCCCAAACTTCCATCTCTCCAAAACGTTGTCCACCAAATTGTGCTTTTCCTCCAAGTGGTTGTTGTGTAACTAATGAATATGGTCCTGTTGAACGAGCATGTATTTTATCATCTACTAAGTGATGTAGTTTTAACATATACATTACACCAACTGTTATTGGCTTATCAAATGGATCTCCTGTTCTACCATCATAAAGGATAGTTTTTCCATCTTCGTTCATTCCTGCTTGTGCAAGTAATTCTCTTACGTCTTGTTCTGTTGCACCATCAAATACTGGTGTTGATATTTTCCATCCTAGTGCTTTTGCTGCTCCTCCTAAATGAACTTCTAATACTTGACCTAAATTCATACGTGAAGGAACTCCAAGAGGGTTTAATAATATGTCTATTGGTGTACCATCTGGCATAAATGGCATATCTTCTTCTGGTAATACTCTTGAAATAACACCTTTGTTACCATGACGTCCTGCCATTTTATCTCCAACTGAAATTTTTCTTTTTGTTGCAATATAACATCTAATTATTTGGTTTACTCCAGGTCCTAATTCGTCTGAATTGTCACGTGTAAATACTTTTACATCAACTATTGTTCCTTCTTCTCCATGTGGTACTCTTAAAGATGTATCTCTTACTTCTCTTGCTTTGTCTCCAAAGATTGCTCTAAGTAGTCTTTCTTCTGCTGTTAATTCTGTTTCTCCTTTTGGTGTTACTTTACCAACTAATATATCTCCTGGCCTTACTTCTGCACCAATTCTTATAATACCATTTTCATCTAGGTCTTTTAAAGAATCATCTCCAATGTTTGGTATATCACGTGTTATTTCTTCTGCTCCTAATTTTGTATCACGACATTCACAATCATATTCTTCAATGTGTATAGATGTGAATACATCTTCTTTTACTAGTTTTTCGTTAATTAAAATAGCATCCTCATAGTTATATCCTTCCCATGATGAAAAGGCTACTAATACGTTTTTACCAAGTGCCATTTCTCCATTTGATGTAGATGGTCCATCTGCTATGGCATCTCCTTTTTTAACTTTTTCTCCTGCTTTTACAATTGGTTTTTGGTTAATACATGTTCCACCATTTGTTCTTTTGAATTTACGAAGTTTATGTGTAATTGTTGCTCCATTTTTGTATTTTACTGTGATAGCGTCTCCTGTTACTTTTTCAACTACACCATCATCTTCTGCTAATACTAAGATTCCTGAGTCTTTTGCTGCTCTGTATTCAATTCCTGTTCCTACTATTGGACTTTCTGTAATCATAAGTGGAACTGCTTGACGTTGCATATTTGCACCCATTAGAGCTCTTTTTGCATCATCATGCTCTAAGAATGGAATCATAGCTGCAGCAATTGATACTAGTTGTTTTGGTGATACATCTACATATTGTACTTTGTCTTGATCTACTTCTATAATTTCATTTCTGTATCTTACACGAATTCTTTTATTGGTGAATTTTCCTTTACTGTCAACTGGTTCAGATGCTTGTGCAATTATATACTTGTCTTCTACATCTGCACTCATATATTCTACAATGTCTGTTAATTTATGTGTTTTTGGATCAACTTTTCTGTATGGAGTTTCGATAAATCCATATTCATTTATACTGGCAAATGATGAAAGTGCTGAAATTAATCCAATGTTTGGTCCTTCTGGTGATTCTATTGGGCATAGTCTACCATAGTGTGTATAATGAACATCACGTACTTCGAATCCTGCTCTTTCTCTTGTTAATCCACCAGGTCCTAATGCTGATATTCTTCTTTTATGTGTTAATTCAGATAATGGGTTTGTTTGATCCATAAATTGAGATAATTGAGAGCTTCCAAAGAATTCTCTGATTGCTGATGTTATTGGTTTTGTGTTGATTAATGTTTGTGGTGTTACAACATCTAAGTCTTGTATTGTCATTCTTTCACGAACTACTCTTTCAAGTCTTGTTAACCCAATTCTAAATTGATTTTGTAATAATTCCCCTACACAACGAATTCTACGATTTGATAAATGGTCTATATCATCTGGTTCTCCTAGTCCATGTGAAAGGTTTAATAGGTAGTTAATTGATGCTATCATATCTTCTGTTGTAATGTGTTTTGGTATTAACTCGTTTTGTCTTTCTTCAATAGCTTTTACTAGGTCTTTTGGATCTGTATTGTCTATGATATTTTTTAATACATTGTAATTTACTAGTTCTTTAAAGTGTAATTTGCTTAAGTCTACTTTTGGTAATACTTTATGTATGTTTACTACACTATTACCAATTATTCTAACTTTTCTTTCTCCTACTAAAATGTCTACTATGTTAATTCCTGAATTTTGAATGTTTTCAGCTACTTCTTCTTGTATTATTTCTCCTGCTTGTACAAATACTTCTCCAGTTTCACTGTCAACAATGTCTTCTGCTGCAATTTTGTCTTTAATTCTTCCTGCTAATCCTAATTTTTGGTTGAATTTGTATCTTCCTACTTTTGCTAAGTCATATCTTCTATTGTCATAAAATAATCCATTAAATAGGTTTTTAGCAGCATCTACTGTTGGAAGTTCTCCTGGTCTTAGTTTTTTGTAAATTTCGATTAATGCTTCATCTTGGTCTTTTATTGTGTCTTTTGCTATTGTTGCTGTTAACATTTCTTCATCTCCAAATAATTCTCTTATTTGGTCATCTGTAACTACACCGATTGCTCTAAGTAATGTTGTTACTGGTACTTTTCTTGTACGGTCAACACGAACATAAAATATGTCGTTTCCATCTGTTTCGTATTCAAGCCATGCACCACGAAGTGGCATAACAGTTGAATTATAAGTTCTTTTTCCTGTTTTTGTATCAAATTCTGCTCCATAATAACATCCTGGTGAACGTACTAATTGGCTTACTACAACTCTTTCTGCACCATTTATTATGAATGTTCCACTATCTGTCATTAATGGAAAGTCTCCTAGATAGATTTCTTGTTCTTTAATTTCTCCTGTGTCGCGGTTGATTAGTCTTACTTTTACATGTAATCTACTAGAGTATGTAGCATCTCTTTCTTTTGCTTCTTCAACTGAATATTTTGTTTTGTCCTCCATATAATAATCGAAAAATTCAAGAACTAAATTTCCTGAGTAGTCTTCAATTGGTGATATGTCTTTTAATACTTCACCTAATCCTTCTTCTACGAACCAATCGTATGAGTCTTTTTGCACTTTGATTAGGTTTGGCATTTCAATGTAATCCCCAACTTTTGCAAAATCCTTACGAGAACTTTTCTCGTAGTTTACTTCTTTGATTTTCAAAAAAATCACTCCTTAAATTGATATTTAAGCAGAAATAATTTATTTGATTTTAAAAAAAGTCCCACTCTCCAGTAGCTCTCTACATTAAGTTCCTTTTTTGCCTGCTTAACAAAAAATTTTGCTTACGGATTGCTACTTTTGATTCCTCTTTTCTTAAAAATTTAAAACTTTTTTGATTGATATTGTTTTTTGAAATAAATACGAGCTACATTATATCATTTTCACTTACGGATGTCAATGTTTTGAGAAAAAAATTTATTGTTTTTTTTAACTTTTTTAAGTAAAAGAGTAGACTTTAATTTTTGTTTATAGTAAAATACTTAAGAAATGAAAATTTATTAATGAAAATACTTAAGGGGGATTTAAATTTATGACTGGTTTACCACTTGTTGTTAAATATTTATTAACTATTATTTTAGGTGCAACTCCTATTATAGAGCTTCGCTATGCTGCAATTATTTCACAATATGCATTTGGTTTAGGAGTTTTACCATCTTTTGTTTGTGGTTTAATTGGAAATATTATTCCTGTTTATTTTATTGTTAAATATATTAGACCTTTATTTGATTTTTTCGGTAGATGGAAGCCTTGTAAAATCATTATCGATTGGGCTTCTGAAAGGGCTACTAAAAAGATTGCTGAAAATCCAAAGCTTCAAACTGTTACTGCTTTTGCATTGTTTGTTTTTGTTGCAGTTCCAATTCCTACAACTGGTGCTTGGGTTGGCTCTTTAATTGCTAATTTTTTGGACATACCACCTAAAAAAGCTGTCCCACCTATTATATTAGGTACTATTACTGCAGGATGTATTACTATTTTAGCTAATGGTGGAATTCAGTATCTTTTATCTTAAAGTTTATTATATAGTATTATCGTTATATAGAATTCATAAAAAATAAAAGTATAAAGGTTATTCATATTGAATAACCTTTTTTAACTTTTTTTATTTTTTGTTTTTAATTTATAGTTTATATAATCATCAATTACAATTCTTATAACTGCAATTGCAGGAACTGCTAAAAACATTCCCAGTATTCCAAAATAAGCTCCTCCTACTGTAACTGCAAATATAACAAGTAATGGACTAATTTTTAAAGACTGTCCTACTATTTTTGGATTAATGATATTTGCATCTATTTGTTGTAAAATAATTACTACTATTAGCATCCAAATTGTTTGAGATATTCCTCCAGTGATAAGGGTAATAATTGCTGAAACTGCTACTGCAATAATTGCTCCAAAATATGGTATCATGTTAAATAATCCTATTAGGAAGCCTAAGAAAGGAGCATATTTTATACCCATAATAGTCATTGCTATTGTAATTAAAACTCCAATAACAACCGCATCTACAAGTTGACTTGCTACGAATTTGAAAAAGATTTCGTTTGTGTTGTTAAAATATTTTCCTACATTTTTATAAGTTTTTTCTTTCAGTGTAGCTTCTGCTAGTCTTTTAATAAATTCTAAAATTTGAGTTCTTTCTGCTAAAATGTAAATTGATACAATAATAGCTACAAAAATATCAAATAAACTAATAACTGCACCAATTGCACTAAATGCATATTCTAAAATTTTATCTAGTTGAAAATATTGATTTATATTTATGTTTTTGATGCTTTGTATTGCATTATTTACTATTTCACCTTTTAAGATATGATCTTCTGGTAAGTTATTATAGTTGTCAATTGCAATTTCGAAATAATTTTGTATGTTGTTAATTAAATCTTGTACACTTTCTAACACAACTGGTAAAATAAAGTTTATTAGAATAACAAACAATAATAAGACAATAATGTATACTGTAAAAATACTCATTATTCTTGCTTTTTTTGATATGATTTTTATTTTACTTTTTTGATAGATATCTTCTATTTTTCTACATGGCATATATAATAGATATGCAATTAAAATTCCTGCTAAAAATGGTGCTAAAATGTCAAAAAATTTTGATATCACTCCCATTATATCTCCAAAATTATCAAACAGCTTATATACTGTTATAATTGCAACTCCCAATAAAAACCAATATAACCATTTTCTTCCATGGTTTTTAATTTCGTTCATTATTTTTCTCTCCTTTTATATAATTAATAGTCATTTGCAAAACTCTAAAAATCTTGCAAATACTTAACTTTTTTTGTTATATATATGTTATTTTTCTCCACTT
>CANRFI010000062.1 GCA_947629855.1 uncultured Clostridia bacterium | reverse complement strand
AAAAATTATATTTTGTTAAACTTTCATTAAAATATAAAAAAGATATTATAAGTAGTTTAGATTTAAAACCTAATCAAACTTTCTTAGTAAGCAAATATAAAATACAAGCTAATTATTTTCAAGAACTGGAATTAAAAGAAATATTGCAAAAATTAAGAGACTTAGATTACAATTATAAAAATGGCTTAATTGATTTACAAATTGGATTAGAAACAATTCTTTGTAAACATTGTTCATAAAATGTATAATAAAACCAAATATTGATAAAAATAACGTTGAGAAAAATTTTTATTAATAGGTGGTTTTTATTATGTTTGAAAATAAAGATTATGTAAGTATTGTAGCAATAATAACAATTATATTAACTCTTACAATGGTAATAGCAATACTTTTTCAAGAAAGTACGATTGAAACATTATCTAAATATGGCTCTAGAGGAAATGAAGTAACACAAATTCAAACAAAGCTAAAAAGATGGGGATATTATAATGGAAGTATTGATGGAATTTATGGTAGTAAAACATTAGAAGCGGTAAAATATTTTCAAAGAAAAAATGGATTAACAGTAGATGGAATAGCAGGACCAGCAACTCTAAAAGCAATGGGAATTTATAATTCTAGTAGTTCATCTAGCTCAAACAATTCAAGTAGTTCTAGTAGTTCAAGCAATTCTAGTAATGTAAATTTATTAGCAAAATTAATTTATGCCGAATCAAGAGGAGAACCATATACAGGACAAGTAGCAGTAGGAGCAGTTGTAATGAATAGAGTAAAAAGTAGTTCTTTTCCAAATACACTATCAGGAGTAGTGTATCAATCAGGAGCATTTGATGCAGTAAGAGATGGCCAAATTAATTTAACACCAGATGCTAATGCTAAAAAGGCAGCACAAGATGCTTTAAATGGATGGGATCCAAGTTATGGAGCAATTTACTATTTTAATCCATCTACAGCCACAAATAAATGGATTTGGTCAAGACCTATGACTGTTACTATTGGGAAACATAGATTTTGCAAATAAAGTAGTTAATAGAAGGAAATTACCTTGACAAAGTAGAAGCAAATTGATAATATATAAGTGATTATTTATCAATCGGAGGAGAAGATGATATTATATCCAAAAGCATATCTTGAAAAAGTGGAGCAAATAACAATAGAATTTTTAGAAAAAAATAATATTAAAGCATTAATATTAGATGTAGACAATACATTAATAGATTATAATAGAAAATTATCACAAGAAGTTATAAAATGGGCAAAAAATTTGAAACAACAAGGAATAAAATTATATATTTTGTCTAATACAAATCATAAAGAAAAAGTAGAAGAAGTAGCAAAAGCTTTGGATATTGAATATCAGAACCTAGCTAAAAAGCCGTTTAAATCAGGATTTTTAAAAGTAGAAAAAATATTGGAAGAAAAACCAGAAAATATAGGAGTTGTAGGAGATCAAATCTTTACAGATGTAATTCGGTGGAAATCGTTCTAAAATGTTTACAATTTTAGTTGATCCCATTGATTCAAAAGATTTTTGGTATACAGCTTGGAAAAGGCCTCTGGAAAATATAGTAAAAGAAAAATATAGGAGAAATAAAAAATGTATTTAAATGATGTACATATTGCTTATTATGTAGCAGCACTAATAATTGGAATGATAGTAGGACAAATGGTAGATTGGGCAAATAAGAGATTACCAGAATATAAAAAAGTAATTTCAAAAGACATATTTAATGAATATAGATTAAAATTCAAACCAAATTATATATTGATGTTAATAACTGCATTGATTTATGTTGGATTAATATATGTTTTTGGTATAAAAGAAACATTTATTGCAAATTTAGACTTAATTAAATTTTTAATATTAACACCAATGCTTTTGTCGGTATTTGTTATAGATTATAAATTACAAATCATACCAAATAGACTAAATTTAACTATATTTGAGATAGGAATTATTTTTGCTTTTTTATATGGACTATCTAGTATAGCAATAACAATTAATATGTTGCTTGGAATGTTAGCCGGAGGAGGAATCTTCTTGCTTATAACATTACTTGGAGGAATGTTTTATGGGAAAGAAGCAATGGGATTTGGTGATGTAAAACTAATGGGAGCACTTCGGATTATTCTTTGGATTATCTAACATTATTATTATAACATTAGTATCCTTCCTAATCGGTGCAATTCTTAGCATTTTATTACTTGCAACAAAAATCAAAAAATCAGATGAGTACATACCATTTGGACCATTTATAGTAATTGCTTCATTTATTAGTATGTATATACCGTTTGAACAAATAAAAATGATATTATTAGAAATCTTTACATTAGGTATGTATAATGGAGGTTAGATATGAATACTAAATTACAATGGTTAAGAAATAAAATGGCAAGTCTAGATATGCAAGGCTTAATTATTACAAATCCAGTTAATATACGTTATTTAACAAACATAGAAGCAGAAGGAATTTTACTTTTAACAAGAAAAGAAAATATTTATATAACAGATAGTAGATATATAGAACAAGTACATAGCATAGTAACTTTATATGATGAAATTATTGTATATGATTCACATGATGTATCAAAAGATGATTATGAAAATTTCTTTATGTTTTGTGAAAATGTAGGGTTTGAGGAATATGATATTTCTTATGCTAAATATAAAGAATATATTAGAAAATTTAAAATAAATAATTTTGTAGAAACAGAACATATCATTGAAAAACAAAGAATGATAAAAGATACAGAAGAAATACAAAACTTAGAAAGAGCTTGTGAAATAACAGACAATTGTTTTAAATATATTCTATCTTATATAAAACCTGGTATGACAGAAAGACAAATAGCAAACGAAATAGAAGAATATTATAAGACAAGAACAGATGGATTAGCTTTTGAAACTATTGTATTATCAGGAGAAAACACTTCAAAGCCACACGGTATACCAACAAATAGAAAAATACAAAAAAAAGATATTATAACAATTGATATGGGATGTAAAGTAAATGGATATTGCTCAGATATGACAAGAACTTTTTTTGTAGGAAGTGTACCAGAAGAAGTAAAACCAGTTTATGATTTGGTACTAAAAAATCAAATTCAAACAAGTGAACAATATAAAGATGGTGCAAATACAAGATTACTTACTAAAATGGTTGAAAATGATTTTAAATTATACGGATATGATTTAATACATAGTTTAGGACACGGAGTTGGGATGGAAATCCACGAAGCACCATATGTTAGTTATCAATCAGACACGCAATTAAAAGAAAATATGGTAGTTACAAATGAACCAGGAATTTATGTTACAGGTAAATTTGGTGTAAGAATAGAAGATACTGTCCAAATTACAAAATTTGGTTGTATAAGTTTAACAAAATCAGAGAAAAATTATATTATAATATAAGAGTCAATAATCACTTGATTTTTCTGGAAAAATGTAGTAAAATAAATATATTGTATGAAAATAAGAAAGGAGAAATAATTATGGCATC
>CANRFI010000061.1 GCA_947629855.1 uncultured Clostridia bacterium | reverse complement strand
TTTTCTATTTGTTTAGTTTCTATCAGATTATTTACTGATTCATTACGTTTTATATCTTCCATTGTTTTTCCGTGCATTGTAAAAATGCCTTTTACACCTGAAATCAAGCCTTCTCCGAATAGCAAGAATATCTTCTTTAGATCCTATTTCATCACAAGCAATTACTTCTGGTGCCATAGAACGAATTAACATTTTTATGCCTTTGGCTTTTGGTATGTTTTCTATCACATCTGTTCTAATTCCGATGTCGTTTTGGGGAACACCTTTATACATAGCTGCAATTTCTCCTCTTTCATCTACAACACCACATGTCATTCCTTTAAATGTAATTTCATCACTACTTCCGGTTACTAATATTTCGAATAATATCTCTTAACATTGTAGTCTTACCTTTTCCTGGAGGAGAGACAATTAAAGTATTATATATTGTTCCATTTTCTAAATTGATAATTTCTCTTACTAAATGATTGCTACATCCAATTATTTCTCTTGCAATTCTAAAATTCAAACTTGTTATATATTTTAAATTTATAACTTTACCTTCTTCTACTACTGCTGTTCCTGTTATTCCAACCCTATGTCCACCTTTTAGTGTTAAAAATCCTTCACATATTTGATTTTTATATGCATAAATTGAATTGTCACATAATTTTTCTAAAATTTGCATAATTTCAGATATGCCTACTTTATAATCAATTATGATATCAGCTTGTCTACTTTTCAATAAAATTGGCTTTTCTACTCTAATTCTTATCTCTTGCAAATCATTTTCAAGTTCTATATTTTGCAATATTGTATTTTTTAATAAAGTATAAATTTGACTTGGAAAATATTTTAATACTTCTTCTATTTTTTTCATTTAAATATTCATTCCTTTCCTTTTTTATTATAAAAATCATAATAAAAAAGAGCATATTTTATTATATGCTCTCTTTATTTTTATAGAACTATTTTTTATTAATTACAACTCTATAAATTTTACCTGTATTTTCTTCTTTTTCAAATTCTACTCTATAATAGCTTTCTGGTTCTATACTGCTTTTTATTAATGTTATGTTTTGCTTATTTACTTCATATTCAGAACCATCAAAATGAATTTCCTCTATAAGATTAGTTGTTTCCTCATTACTTGAAAATAATGATTCATTACTTTCATTTTCTTCATCTTCTTCATCATCTAAACCATTGTTAGAAGCAATGATACTGATTAATCCTCTTACTGTAGTGCCCATTACATTTGTTCCTCCATACATTTCGAATTTTTCATTAAATGTTGCTATTTCTGTTTCATTTGCATTAATATTTTCTAAAACTCCATTATTGTTTCCTAATAATTTAGGTAACATAAGCTGTAATGGGTTGTTGTCTTCACTTAAGCATAACTGTTCCATTTGTTCTTTATTTACTAATTGTATTCTTTCTGAAATTGCTTGCATAAGTGAATTTTTTTGTTCTTCTTCTAATTGGTCTAAATTTAAGCTGTTTTCTTCTGTAAATTCTTCAATTTCTAAATTATTTGAGAAATTAACTTGATTGTTAAACGTAACTTTCATTTCTATTGTATTTTTTTCATTTGATGTTTCGCTTTCGTCAGTTTCTATTGTTTGAGTTACAATACCTATTCCCATAGGTTGTTGTAATGTTAATTCATAATTTTCTAAAACATTTTGTAAGTTATTTAATCCTGTATAATTTGCTGTAAGTTGTAATTTCCCTGAATTGTTGTTTTGAAGTGAAATTGAATATCCGCTCTGAATCTCCTTCTATTTTTTTAGTTATTTGCAATATGCTTTTATTATTTATTTTTAATTCTACACCTGTAGCCTTTTTATTTTTTTGATAAATGATTATTTCTGTATTTACATTGTTTTCTTCAGTATTTGATTGTTCGACTGATTGTATTAGTTTATCTATACTACTTGCTGTTATACTATTTTGTGCATATTCATTTAATTTTGCTAGTGTAACTTGATCACTTTTTAAAGTTTGTAATACTGCTGTTATTATATTTTTATAATCAGCTACAGTTAATGATAGTTTATATCCTGTTGTACCATTTTCTTCTATTGTACTAAAATTACTTTCTTTTATTTGATTATTTAAAATCCCTAAATAAGTATCTTTAATATGTTTTAATTCTTCTTCTGTAAATGAAATTTTTTGAAAGTTTTCTAGTTGATTAATTATTTCTAAATTACCACTATTTCCTAAGCTATCAGTTGAAATAAATTTACTTCCTATATAATCTGTTTGAATTCCAAGAGTTTTATCATTTTGTTTGTATATAAATGGAAATTTAACATCATCTGAATAGTTTATACTGATATTTTGTTCTAATTTAGAATTTATAGTATCAACCTTTCCAGAAAATGTAACATTCATATTATTTACAAGTTCATATTCTTCTTCCATAGGATTTATATTTATTTTTATAGTGCCATTTGTTGTATATGGCGTATTCTTTTGTTTTTCAAAATAGGTTGTTAATTGTGAATTTATAAGTCCTTCTTTTTCATCGACTAATTGCAAAGCATAATTTAAAAATGTTCCTTTTGTTCCTTTAAAAATATCTGTTGAAAAATATATAACTACAAATCCTATTAATAAAATTAAAATTATTAATAATATAATTACAATTAACAATAATTTATTATTTTTCTTATGTCCCATTTTTAATTTCTCCTTTATCACTATTTTTTATTCTTCCCAATTATGATAAATGTTAGATACGTCATCTAAATCTTCAAGGTTATCAATTAACCTTTCCATTTTTTCTACACCTTTTTCATCTAGTGCAACAGTTGTAGTTGGAACCATTTGGACTTCTGCTTCTAAAAATTCAATTCCTGCTTCTTCTATTTTTTCACGTACTGATTCAAAATCAGATGGAGTTGTTGTTATTTCATATACTTCATCATAACTTTGAAAATCTTCTGCTCCTGCATCTAATGCAAGCATCATTAAATCATCTTCTTCCATAGTTGTTGATTCTTTTTCAATTACCATTACTCCTTTTTTGTTGAACATATAAGAAACACACCCAGTTGTTCCTAGGTTTCCTCCTGCTTTATCAAAAGCATGTCTAACATCTGCTGCTGTTCTGTTTTTATTATCAGTAGCTGCTTCTACAATAATTGCTACTCCATTTGGTCCATATCCTTCATATGTAATTTCTTCATAATTTTCATTACTGCTAGATGCTTTTTTTATTGCATTGTTTATAGTATCATTTGGCATATTGGCGGCTTTACATTTTGCGATTACATTTTTTAGTTTTGAATTTCCTGCTGGATCTGGTCCCCCTTCTTTTACAGCAATTAATAATTCTCTTCCTAATTTTGTAAATACTTTTCCTCTTGCTGCATCTGCTTTTCCTTTTTTTGCTTGTATATTATGCCATTTGCTATGTCCTGACATTGCTAATTCCTCCTTTATTTTTTGTTGTATAAATATAATTTGTACTTTTATATAATAACATATTTTTTCATTTTTGTGTAGCCTTTTTTACGGATTTTTATTTTTTATTCT
>CANRFI010000060.1 GCA_947629855.1 uncultured Clostridia bacterium | reverse complement strand
ATTATATCATGAAATAATTGTTATATAAAGGTTTATGGGTAACCTTTTAAAAACCTAAATCTATTATACAAGGAAAATATATTTTATGAATTCAATTGTACAATTAGAAGAAATAAATAGTACGATTATCATTTTAAGAATATATATTGTTAGTATGTTTACTTTTTATCTATCAACAAAAATTATAAATCATTCTAATTATAATAAATATATAAAAATAATCACATACTTGGCTATATTTAGTATTTCAATTATTTATGGATTCATAAGAATATCAAATGGATTTTTAGAAAGCACTATAATTTTAATTTTCTTAATGTCAACTATTTTTGCAATTGACACGAAAAATGGTATAGGATATTCATTATGCATTACCTCAATTTCATTAAGTATTAGCTATGTTTTATATTTTATAGCAATATGTTTAAGTTATATACCAGGTATTGTGCTTCGAAGTAACAATATAAATAATCCTTATATAAGTTTTACTATTTTAACATTGGTGTATGGATTAATTATGTATTTATTTTTAAGAATAAAAAGATTTAAGAAAGGTTTTGTATTTCTTCAAAAACAATTTAAAAATGAATATTTTGATGTGTTAGTTTTAAATGTAAGCGTTATTATATTATTTTTAATTACTTTAATGATATTAGTAAATATTGAATTTAAAATAAGGCAAAAATTAATGGTAGAATTTATTATAATTGCTATCATTATGTTCATAACTATCCAAAAATCCTTAAAATTATATTACAAACAAAAAATGTTAATAAAAGACTTAAATGAAACAAAAGAAGAACTAGAAAATAAGAAAAAAGAAATCGAAGAATTAGAAAAAGAAAACTTAAACTTTAGTAAAATAAGTCATTCAATTGCACATAAACAAAAAGCACTAGAATATAAGCTAAATACATTAATGTTAAATAGTGAAGTAGCATCTGAAATAGATTTAAAAGATAGGTTGGAAGACATTACAAAAGAATTAAAACAAGAAACAATTATACAATTAAAGAAAACTGATATTCCAGAAATTGATGATATGTTATCATATATGCAATCAGAATGCGTTAAAAATAAAATTGATTTTCAACTTCAATTAAGCGGAAACATTCATCATATGGTTAATAACTATATTGATAAAGATAAACTAGAAATTTTATTAGCAGACCTTATAAAGAATGCAATAATTGCAATTAACTATTCTGAAAATGTAAATAAAAGTATTTTAGTAAGGTTAGGAATTATAGAAGGAATTTATAGCTTATATGTTTATGATTCTGGTATTGAATTTGAACTCGAAACATTATCAAATCTTGGAATAAAGCCAAGTACAACACATAGTTCTAATGGCGGAACAGGTATGGGTATGATGAATACATTTGATACATTAAAGCAATATGAAGCAAGTATGATAATTTATGAATATGGGAAACCAAGTAAAGATAATTTTACAAAATTAATTCAAATAACATTTGACAAAAAGAATGAATTTAAAATTATTTCATATCGACAAGACGAAATAGATAAAATGAATAAAAAATAACTAAAAAACTTTGGAAGAAAAATAGATAAACTTCCAAAGTTTTTTATATATAAGTATTGACATTTCCAGAAAATGGTATTAATATATAAATATAATTTTAATTAATTTCAAAGTTTTTTTTAAGTCTAACAAAAATAAAACGTTCAAAAAAAATCCCAAAACAAAATAAATAAAAAGAAGGTGAGAAAAGTAAAAATATAGCATTACATTTACTAAACAATAAAACTTGACAAATAGATAAACAAGGATTAAAATAAAGAAAGAAGGGACCAAATGGAAATTATAACATATAAGCAATATTTAAAATACTTAAAAACAAATAACATATTAGAAATAAACGAAGAACAAGAAATATATGAATTAGATAGTAACTATGACAGAAAAAAAGTACAAGAAATAGATAAAAAGCACGATAAAATGTTTAGAAACATTTTAAGCATAAAGAAAGAGATGGTAAAATTTATAAATCAATTTTTAGAAACAAAAGAAAAAATAAAAGAGGATGAAATAATACAATGTAAAACAGACTTCATAACAACAAATTATAAAAATAGTCAAGCAGATATAATTTACAAAATAAAAGAAAAACCAATATATTTTCTAGTAGAACATCAAAGTAACATAGACAAAGATATGATATTAAGGATGTGGCAATACGTAGGAGAAATAATAAGAAGAGAAAGTATAATACAAAAAACATATTTAGAAGAAGAAAGCATATATCCAATAGTAATACCAATAGTAATATATACAGGATATAGAAAATGGAATGCAAAAGAAAATATGGAAGACAAGCAATATAAATCAAAAGAATACAAAGGAAATGAAATAAAATTCAAATATAATTTAATAGAAGTACAAAAATACACATTTGAAGAACTAATAGATAAAAAAAGTTTACTTGGAAAAATAATGATAATAGAGAAATGTAGGACAAGAGAAGAAATAGAAAAAATGATAAATCCAATAATAGAAGAAATAGAAGACGAAAAAGAAAGAAAAATGATGGAAGAAATTATAAAAAATATAATAGGGCCAATAATAGGAGAAGAGAAAACAGAAGAAATATTAGAAAAATTAGAAAGGAAGGAGGAAAATAAAATGAGTCCATTTACAAAATGTTTATTAGATTTAGAAATAAAGTATAAGAATGAAGGAATTAGGTCTAATTTAATTTCAACAACAAAGAAAATGCTACAAAGAAAAATGAAAATCTCAGAAATAGAAGAAATTACAGGATTATCAAAAGAAGAAATAGAAAAATTAGCAAAAGAAAATACATAAACTTTTTAATATATTTTATAGTAGAACATCAAGTAATATAGAAAAAGATATGATATTGTTTATTAAATGAGAAAAAACACAATATAATTGAAAAAATACTTGACAAATAAACAGCAAGTATGATAAAATAAAATGCGTTACAAGAAGAAGTCAAACTTCTCACCTTATCTAAACAAGGAAAAAGGTTAGAAAAAATGAATAAATTAAAGGTTTTAGAAACCTTCAATTTTGTTTTGATTTGACTTGTAACAAAGTCAAATTTTTTTTGTGGAGGTGTTTTAAATAAAACAAGAATTACCAATCAACAGACAAATTAAATCGAAAGAGGTTCAATTAATAGAAGAAAATGGACAAAAAGCTGGAGTTATATCATTAGAAGAAGCGTTACAAAGAGCAGAAAATCAAAACTTAGATTTAGTATTAGTAGCTCCAAATACTAATCCACCAGTTTGTAAGATTATGAACTATGGAAAATACAAATTTGAGCAAGCCAAAAAAGAAAAAGAAGCAAAAAAGAAACAAAAGGTGTTAGAAATAAAAGAATTAAGAGTAACACCAAATATTGAAGAACACGATTTTGGATTTAAATGTAAAAATGCAAGAAAATTCTTAACAGATGGAAATAAAGTTAAATTAACTGTTAGATTTAGAGGAAGAGAAGTAAACAATTCAAAAGCAGGTGAATTGGTATTAAACAATTTCATTGAAGCTTTAGAAGATGTTGCAACTGTTGAAAAGGCGCCTAAATTAGAAGGTAGAAATATGTTTACAATTCTAGCAAAAAAAGCAGATAAATAGAAAGGAGAGACGGCTTATGCCAAAATTAAAAACAAATAAAGCTGCTAAAAAAAGATATTCATTAACAGCTACAGGAAAAGTAAAAAGAACAAAATCAAACAGAAGACA
>CANRFI010000059.1 GCA_947629855.1 uncultured Clostridia bacterium | reverse complement strand
ATGATTTTACTTAGCATAAGTAGAAAACTATTTACACATAGTTTGCCTCTAATTGTAGCAGAACAATGTTACGAAAAACTACTAAAAGATGCAAGAATCTTATTACAAGACACAAAAATTGCAGCAAAAAGAGAAAAAGTTTACTCTATGCTAATAAAATTAATAGAAGATTACAACATAAAACTATTATCAACAAAAGTATATTGGGAATCAGCAAAAGAAAGAGACGAATATAAAGAATTTTGGAATGAATACAATAAAATTTCAAAACTAAAAGAAACAGATTTTATTGAGTACATAAAGCAAAAAGAAATCTTATTTATAAAAAATGATAGAAAAAAATTATACCAAGAAGAAAAAACAGATTATTCAAAAGTTTTAAAATATTATAAGAGAAAATTAGTTGATTATGGAGTAATTAAACAATTAAAAAATTCTTATATATCAGAAGGAAAATATATAAAAATAAGGGAAGCTGCATAATATGTATGAAATAATATACCAAGATATTAAAGTCCAAAAAAAATATGAACCAATTATAAAGAAAGTACTAACACAGTGTTTTAAAGAAGAAAAACTAGAAAACTCAAAATTAAGTATAACAATAATACTTACAACACCAAATAAAATAAAAGAGATTAATAAGGAGTTTAGAAATCAAAATAAAACAACTGATGTACTTTCTTTTCCTGTGTTTGAAAGGGACGAGCTAAATGAAAAAATAAAAAATAAAGATTTCTTATATGAAGATATGTTAGGAGATATTGTGATTTCAGTTGAAAATGTAGAAAAACAAGCACAAGAATATAATCACAGCTTTGAAAGAGAACTTAGTTATATGATTGTGCATGGGTTTTATCATCTAATGGGATATGATCACATAAAAGAAGAAGATAAAAAAGAAATGAGACCAAAAGAAGAAAAAATATTATCTACTTTAAAAATTTTGAGAGATTAAAAGGAGGAAAGTTATAATTAAAATGAAAGCACAGAGGGCGAAAAATAATAATAATGGAACAAAAATACTAATTATTATATTAATTCTATTAATCATTGTAGCAGGTGTGATACTTGGATATAAAATAATAGAAGATAAAAAGAATAAAGAAGAAATAGAAACAGCTCGGTGAAAATACTACTATTCTAGAGAAGAAAGAAGAAATAAAAGAGGTTCAAATTTTTAAAGGAAATGATAGACCAATAGCTGTTATGATTGATAATCACAATGGAGCGTGGCCACAAGCAGGGTTACAACAAGCCTATATGGTTTATGAAATTATTGTAGAAGGTGGAGAAACAAGATTAATGGCTCTATTTAAAGGTGTAAACTTAGAAAAAATAGGACCAGTAAGAAGTGCAAGACATTATTTTATTGATTATTCAATGGAAAATGATGCAATTTATGTACATTTTGGTGAAAGCCCACAAGCAGATAAAGACATAGCAAAATATACAATAAATGAAATAGACGGAATTGCAGAAGATGGAACTACTTTCTGGAGAGTGAAGGATAAATATGCACCACATAATGCAGTAACAAGTACAGAAAAATTATTACAATCAGCAAAAAATAAAAAATATAGAACTACATCTAAAAAGGAAAGTGTATTAAATTATGTAACAGATGAAGTAAATCTAGAAGATGGGAAAGGAGCAATTAGTGTAACAATACCACATTCTAATCTTCAAACTGTAAAATATGAATATGACGAAGTAAATAAAGTTTATAAGAGATATGCAAGAAACAAGGCACAAACAGATTGGACAACTGGAAATATCATAACAACAAAAAATATAATTATTACTTTCTGTGATAATTATGATTTAGTAGATGCTGAAAATAAAGGAAGACAAGGATTAAATAATATTGGAACATTTGATGGATATTATATTACAAATGGAAAAGCAATTAAAATAAAATGTATAAAAACTGCCAGAGATGAACAAACAAAATATCAAGATGCAGAAGGTAACGAAATAAAAGTAAATGATGGAAATACTTTTGTAAATATCTGTCCAATAAATAGTAATGTAATAATTGAAGCACCTATAACAGAAACTGAAAGTACAAACTCAGAAAATATGGTTTCAAAAGCATTATAGAATTTATAATAAAGAAAGGATTAAAAATAATGAATATTTATGATACAGCAAATAGATTAGCTCGGAGAAATTAGACAATCAGAAGAATATTTGAATTATAAGATGGCAAAACAGGCTCTAAATTTAAACACAAATTTAAAAGAGAAAATGAATGAATTTGAAAAAGCAAGATATGAAGTTCAATTATTAACTATGCAAACAGGAAAACAAGATGAAGAAAAATATAAAAAAGTGCAAGATTTATATAAAGAATTAATTGAAATAGAAGATGCTAAAAAATTTTTTGATGCAGAAACAAAATTCAATATTGTTATTGCAGATATAAATAAAATAATTGGAGAAGCAATTCGTGATGTTATGCAGTAATTTTTTAGAATTTATTATATTAGGAATATTTATAATACTTGCAATTGTTATTTTAAAAGTAATATTTGGTTATAGTGTAAAAACAATAAAACATATTGCAGAAAATAAAGAATTAGACAATCTAGCAAAACAATATCCTTCTAATATAGAATTGTGCAGACAATATTTAGAAAAACTAAAAAATGAAAATGTAAAAATCGAAGAAAATAAAGAAATAAAAACAAGTTTATATGTAGCTATAACAGACAAAATTTTTATAGGTAACATTCAAAATAGTTATACAAGACTACAAACTATAGCACATGAGTGCTTACACTCAATTCAAAATAGAAGAATTTTGATTTTCAACTTTATATTTTCTAATATATATTTAATTTATTTCATAGTAATATGTTTATTAGCAGTATTAAAGATAATGCCTTATAAAATGATGTTATTAGTCATTTTATTAATATTTAGTATGATTTATTATGTAGTAAGAATTTATTTAGAAAATGATGCAATGATAAAAGCAAGATATTTAGCAAAAGAGTATAT
The DNA here is from genome assembly GCA_947629855.1 of uncultured Clostridia bacterium. Next base: position 1,016 of record CANRFI010000059.1, on the reverse strand, counting down.
GGAAGAAAAGAAAATATCAGCAAAAGAAGAGATAGAAAAATTAGTGGAAGGTTTTGACAAAATAAATGAAATTGGAATTAAAGCAATCAATTGTAAACTTTTTATAGATATTATGATAAAAGCTTTAATTTTTACAATCTTATGTATAATATTTTAAAGGAAGACTTTATTTTAGTCTTCCTTATTTGTATTATTTTCTAATAATAAATTTAAAATTTTTGGGTAAATATCACTTGCAGATTTATTCCAGTGGTCTACAATGCGTTTGGCAATATCTCTAGAACCTGCAAATGTTTTTACTTCAAATATAGTTTCATTATTTTCAACAATCTTACATTTTATTGTATATTCATTTTCACTTTTTGGAATAAATTCAGCAGTTATAGAAGATGCTTCTTCTATAGAAGTAAATTCTTTATCAAAAATGTTATCAGCTTTTAATTTCATAAGACCTGGTAAAACATCTTTAGTAAGCATATAAGCTTCCTTACCTTTAGATGTTATTTTTACAACAATTTCTTCATCTTTGAAATAGCTACCTACTAAATTGGATTCTATTAAGTCTGTAAGGATTTGTTTAAAATAAAAATAATTAATGTTATTAATTGAATTAACTAGCTTAAACAAATCATCTTGTTTAAAGTCTTTATCACTACGGTATAATAGATATAAGATTAATACCTTATTTTCAGCCAAAGTAGTAGTATTATCTGAATCTATATTCATAAATTACACTCCCAACTTTGATTTTTTTCGTATTATATCATAATATTTATGAAATGTAAATTTTTATTTTCATAATAAATAATTATAAGGAAAAACTGCATCTTGATTACAAATAGAAAAATGTCGAAAATTGCGATGAAAAAAGTTCCAAAAAGTATTGCAAAAACAATAAAAACGTGTTTTAATATCAAAAATAGCAATTAAATTTTAAACATTGCTAAAATACAACTTTGCAATAGCAAAAAGTTTATTTCAAATATTTAATTTTAATTTAATTCTTAATTAATTTC
>CANRFI010000058.1 GCA_947629855.1 uncultured Clostridia bacterium | reverse complement strand
TACTCCTTTTTTTAATTTTGTATTATCTTTTTTTATGTCATCCTTATTTCAAAATTTAGTTTCGCAATTACCTATTTGTACTTTTTTCTTCATTTTTAATATTATATCGTCTTTTGATTGATTTTTTATATAATTATAGTTATTTCCTTTTTGCTTTGTATTAAATCCACAAATTGATTTATATTCACAGTACTCACATGGTGTTTTTCCATTTTTATTATATGGTTTTAAGTTTATGTTTCCATTTAAAATTTCGCTTGAGATTTCTTTTATTGTAAAATCAATATAATCTTGTAAAATTTTAAATTCTTCTTTATTTATTCCATTAGTCCACTTTTCAATTATATCTCCAGAAGTTGTAAGTCCTGCTGGAACTATTTTTGAACTTCCACTTTTTAAAGTCTTATCATTCATTTTTATTACTTTTGCATCAGCTAAAATTAGTCCCTTCATCTTAAAGTTTTTCCTAATTAATTCTTCGATTTCCTCTTCTGAAATTTTTTTATCTGAATTTACTATTTGTTCTAATAGAGAAAAATAGAATACTCCTGCTGGCATAAGGTCTTCTTCTTTACATACAACATCTGAATATGTTAATAATTGAATTTGAATTCCTGCATATACTTCATTTAAATCAATATTTTTACTAGATGACTTGTAATCAATAATTCTCAAGTATTTTCCATCTTCTCCGTTTTGCTGTATCAATTCGGTCTATTTTACCAGTAATCTCAACTTTTTTCCCATCTTGTAGATTAAAAATAACTGGTTTGAATTGAACTTCTGTTCCTGATATTGAAAAGTCACTGTAAATAAGTGTTTGTACAATATATTTTAAAGCTTTTGTCACCATTTTCTTTAATCTTTGTACTAAAATTTTATATTTTACTGTTGCTTGAAAAGTAAAATTTCTATTTGATTTTAGCTTTTCTTCAATTATTTTTGATACTATTTCATAAATCTCTTCTTCTTGTATTTGCGCTAAATTATTTCCTTTTTTTTGGATTATTTTGAAAAATTCATCAATTGTTTCGTGCATAAAAGATCCTGTTTCAAAATTGTGGATTTTTAATTCCTCTTTTTCTTTTAATTTCAATCCATATTGCAAATAGTATGAAAATGCACATTTCTGATAAGTTTCTAATTTTGAAACACTTGTATGTAATATGTTTCCATATAATTTTTCTATGTTTTCCGTCGATATTTTTTGTGGTAAATTAGTATATTCTAATCCTTTTAAATCGTTTTTTAATTTTTCTTGCCATTTTATATTTGTCTTATAATACTTATAAATTTCGTACCAAATTTTAGAAATTTTTTCATTTTTTTTAAGTTTTGTAATATGGTCTAATAATTCCTCATATGTTATCTTTTCATTTGATATTTCATATTCTTTTTCTTCTTTATCACTTTGTTCTTTTAATTTTGGATACATTCTTTTTATTTTGTTAACTATAGTTGAAGCTCTTAATGCATTTCCTTCTTTGTTAGATACTAGATATGATAGGTATAGTTTATTTTCTGCTGTATTAAATGCTTTGTATATATTAAAATTATCCTCATATAATCGTTCTTGTGTACCTTTTGCAAGTTCTAAACCATCTTGTTTTAAAAGGTTTCTATCTTGATCATCTAAAAAACCTTCATCTTTATTTATTTTAGGAAAGTTTCCGTCATTTAATCCTATAATAAATACTACTTTTACTTTATGACTTCTAGAACGATCAATATCACCAAAAGTTATTTGGTCCTGTGTTCCTGGAATTTTTCCTAATCCACTATTTTTTAGACCTACTTTTAAAATTTTTAAATACTCATCTATATTTGATTTTTGTTTTCCAAATACTAATATAATTTCATCAAATAATTCTAAAATAATTTGATAACTTTCTTTGTATTCTTTTGCTAAATCTAATAAGTTTCTTTTTTCTAATTCTTGTATTTTTTCTTTTATTTTTTCTTCTATTTCTTCGCTTTGAATTATGCTATATAATGCTTTTGTTATAGATTCAAATGTTTTTTCTTTATTTAGTTTTTCTTTTAATTCTATAAAAGGTTTAATAATTTCTTTTCTCAATTCATTTAATCTTTTGACTCCTTTTCAATTTTTAAACATTTCATAGTTAGTATAATACATTGTATATCTTTTACTACTTAAATTCATATAATATTGACTTTTTTATTATATTTTCAAATGAGTGTCATCAGTGTCAAGGGAATATGGTTTCCTATAATATGTCCTTCTTTTATCATTTTCTCTACCAATTCAGGATTTGTATTTACATAGTGAGCAGTAATAAAAAATGCAGCTTTTACTTTATTTTCTTTTAAAACTTTTAAAATACTTTCAGTATATCCTGCTTCATATCCTTCATCAAATGTTAAGTAAATAATTTTTTTATCCTTATTTCCTAAACAGATTCCATTATTGTTTTCTAATAATTTTTGATTAGTTTTTCCAACATCTGGTTGTTCATTATTTTGATTTCTTTTAATTCCCCATCCTATTTTTTGATTACTTACCACACTAGCATTTGTTTCTATACTTTTTTGTTTTTCATTCATTGTAATTATACTTAAAGCAAAAATTGCAATTACTAAAATTCCTAAAACTTCATAATTTATTTTTTTCATTTTATCACTCTCCTAATTTATTTTGGTATTACATATATATTTTAAAAAACTATAAGATATGAAAATTATTATTGTTAAAGAATGCAAAAATACACCTCTAAATGTTAAGTTTTTTATTTAACATTTAAAGGTGTACTCTATTTATATATAATCTATTTTTATTTTACATCTTTATATTTGTTGTATTGTATATAGAAAAATCCTCCTAATGATATAATAATTATTAAAGATATAATAATTATTGAAGTTATACCCGTCTGTGGCAAAACATCATTTGCTACTGTATTATCTCTTTTATTTCCACTAGTTGTCCCTCCTATAGAAGATTTTAATCCATCCCATTTGAAATCAGTACTTGTATATGCATATAAATCCCATGAATTTATAAGAGATGATATATAGGCTTGTCCTAATGTTACTCCTTCTATTGGATAATATTTTCCATTTTCGTCATCAAATTTTACATATATATAATAATAAGCTTTATTTTCCAACAATTTTTTTCCATCAAAAAGTGCATTATCACTTCTAAAATATGCTTCTCTAGTAGTTGCTAAATTTTGTGTATATATAGCATTATTTTTTTTAGCATAATTTAATAAATCTGTTATTCCACTATAATCATTGTTCCTTATCTTTGTTAATATTGAATCGTCTGTAACTTTTCCTATTTTTATTGTAAATTTTCTGTTTTTTTGAACTGTTGGAAAATTGAAATTAATCCATGTATAATTATCTGACATATCTGTTGTTGAACTTTCCCATCCTCCTACATTAAAAGATTGTAATATTAAATTTAGTTGTGGTAATTTTGCTCTTTCTATTTTTTTACCTTCAACTACAAATCCAACTGTAGAGCCAATAATTTCACCATCATCATTCCAATATATTCCATTACTGTCATCTAGATTAATATCTTGTAAAATCCATATATACATGTCTTGATTTAATTCAGCATACTTTGAAAGTGAACGTGAATACAAATAATTTTCGTCTGTATTTTCATAAAGGTATTCTATATTATTACTCATTGCTTCTGTATCTAAATGTCCATTTCCCGTTTTTATAATATTAGGTTTGGTATTATTAGGTGTAATTATATAGTAAAATGAATTATAAATTTTTGAAGAATCTAAAAGCTTTATTCCTGTAATTTGTAAATTTTCATTATAATCATCAGACGTAATTTTGTACTCAGCTTTTGAAAAGTCTGTAAAATCAGGACTAGCATGGACTATAACTTTACATGTGGCAGATACACCACTTGCCGTTGCTGTAATTGTTGCTGTTCCTTCTTTTATAGCTTTAATTGTTCCTGTATTTGCGTCAACTGTAACTATTTCTGTATTATCGCTCTTCCAAGTAACAGATGGATTAGTAACTTGCTCATTGTTTCCATCTTTTACTGTAGCAATTAATTTTTCCGTTTCATGCTCTTTTAAATATAAATTTACTTCTTGCACATTATTGCCTGCGTTAGCACCAATGGTTATGCTACCATATATAACATTTACTTTGCATGTTGAAGTTTCCGTTCCCCTTGTAGCTATAATATTTGTCGTTCCAATTTTTTTGCCTGTTATTTTTCCATCCTCAACAGTTGCTATCGTTTGATCTTCACTTCTCCATGTAACATTTCCGCTCCCACCTTCATATGCAAGATACTTTGTTTCGTTTAGTTCAATATCTAAAGTTGTTTCAGTAAGCGTAAATGTTTCTGCTGCATCTACTTTAATGCTAAATATAGTTAAAATTAAAATTGCCATAGAAACTATTAATAATATGTTCCTTTTATTTCTTAAATTCATTTTTTTCTCCTTTGCTTATATAATTTTTAGTCATTTGCAAAACTCTAAAAATCTTGCAAATACTTAACTTTTTTTGTTATATATATGTTATTTTTCTCCA
>CANRFI010000057.1 GCA_947629855.1 uncultured Clostridia bacterium | reverse complement strand
ATATAAAATAAATTTTCTTTTAAAATACTTAATTTAGAAGAAGATAATGATTTTTCTGATATAGAAATAAAAACTGTTAATGTATTTGAATATGATTGCTAAAAGAACACAAAAAACCTCTCTAACATATTATGAATTATAATATGTTAGGAGGTTTTTTTGTGAGCAAAATAAAATTAATTTTTATAATTTTTATTATAATTTCACTTATGTTTTTTATTAATATCAATTTTACTTATGCAATAACTCCTATAAGCAATCCAAAATATCAAGGTATAGATGTAAGTGATTGGCAAGGATACATAGATTATAGTAGTGTTAAAGAAAGTGGCATAGAAGTAGTATATATTAAAGCAAGTCAAGGAGATAGTATTAAAGATTCGTATTTTGATATTAATTATGAAAATGCAAAGAAAAATGGACTAAAAGTTGGATTTTACCATTTTTTAACCGCAACCAATACAGAGGAAGCAGAAAATGAAGCAAGATTTTTTGCTTCAGTAATATCTGGAAAAAATCCAGATTGTAAATTAGTAATGGATTATGAAGTATTTGGAGGAGTAAGTGTAGAAGCAACAAATCAAATAGCAGATGTATTTTTAGAAACTGTGAAAAGATTAACAAATAAAGAAATTATTATATATAGTGATTTATCAAACAGTATTAGTCGATTTTCAAGAAATCTTGCTGATAATTATGAATTATGGCTTGCCTATTATGGAGATTATAATGAATTAAATAATGTAGAATCAAATTGGAGAAACTGGATTGGTGTGCAATATACAGACAGGGGGAGAATTTCTGGAATTTCTGGAAGTGTAGATAGAGATTTATATACAGAAGACATATTCCTATCAGATACAAGTAGTATACCAAATTCAGAAAATGAAACACAAGATTTTAATACACAAACACAAGATTATATAGTACAAAAAGGAGATACTTTATCAGGAATTGCTTTAAAATTTGGAACAACTGTGCAAGAATTAGTAGAATTAAATCAAATTCAAAATCCAAATTTAATTTTTCCAGGTCAAGTATTAAAAATAATAACAAATTCTACTATAAATGGTCAAGAAACAAGAGCAACAGGGAGTATTGTGTATACTGTTCAAAGAGGAAATACTTTATCACAAATTGCACAAAATTATGGAGTTAGTGTTGCTCATATTGTAGAAATAAATGATATTCAAAATCCAAATTTAATTTTTCCAGGAGAAAAATTGAGAATTACAGAAAGCAATAGTCAAACATTAAATCCTGTTTTACAAAATAATTATTATACAGTACAAAGAGGAGACACTCTAAGTGGGATTGCTTTACAGTTTGGAGTAACAGTTCAATATCTAGTAAATTTAAATGGAATTAAAAATCCAAACTTAATTTATACAGGACAAATTTTAAAGATTAAATAAAATATTATTAATGTGTTAAACAATAAAAAGAATACCTAAATTTGTAGAAAAAAGTTGAAAGTTAAAGAAAAATATTGTATAATATTAACATAATTCTAAAATTATGGAGGTAGTAGTAAGTGAAAGACATAGATGAAATAAAAAACATTGAAGAAATACTAGATATACAATTGCCAATAGAAAAAGATGTAATTAATTATATAAGAGAAGCAATAAAAGAAGGAAATTTAGAGAAAGCCAAAAAATTTGGAGAGCAAGAAGCATTTAAAAGAAATGGTATTATACAATTTCAAATGCTAGAGATAGCAATTGAAGAAGGAAACTATAATAAAGCAAAAGAGATTGGAAATATTGAACTATTTGAAAATAACGAATTTATACAAAAAGAAATGATAGAATTAGCGATAAAAGAAGGAGACTATGAAAGAGCAAGGAAAATCGGAAGTAGAATACCATTTATGGAAAATGCTTCAATACAAGAATTAATAAAATCTATAGATGAAATTGAAAAGAAATTATTTTTAAATAGAATAAAAACGAAACTATATTATGATAAAATATCAAAAGAAGATATGGAAGATATTTTAAACAACGAAAAAATATCAGATTATGAAAGAACTTGTATACTAATTGCCATTTATTCAAAAAATAATAAAATAGCAAAAATAAGAGAAGTAGCTAAAAATTATGGAAATCAAAGTGATGACACCAAGCAAAAAGGAACCATTAATCGTATTGTTCAAAAAATAGAAAAAAATAGAGGAATGATATTTGATATGGGAATTTTTGATAAAGCAATAGGTTGGGAATTTGATGAACAATTGAAAAATGAATATGACTTAGAAATAAAAGAAAAAGACGATACAAGAACAAGACAAATAAAACAAAAAATAGCTAGAAATATTGAGTCATTTGAAAATAGTAGTCAAATACAAACACCATTTAGTATGTCAACTCATATTAAACCTACGGCAACAACTACTATATCACCTTATTATAAAACTCAAGAGGCTAATTTTAAAAGAAATATAAAAGTTCCAAAAAATAAATTGGTAGCAGAAAATAAAACTAAAAAAGCTCCAAAAGAAAGAAGTTACTATGTTGAAATAAAAAACTATTTAAAACTAAAAAGAAGAGAAATCTATGTTGAAATGCAATCAACAGATTTACAAAAACAACGAAAAGCAATTTCATATTGGGATAAGATGGAAATATTAATGGAAAAATTAGAAAAAAATAAAGGAGATAAAGAATACTTAAGCACTCTATATAATAAAATATCACAATTAAAGGAAAAGGAAAAAGGTGTAAGTAGATAAAATAAAATTATTAAATTTCTAGACATTTAAAAAAATATGTGCTAATATATATTAGTACATATTTTTTAATTTATCGGTTTATGCCGATGTGGCGGAATTGGTAGACGCACTGGACTCAAAATCTAAAATCTAACCAAATGTATTTCTAAATAAATTATAATTAAATATGCAGGTATGCTGGAACTGGTAGACAGGATGGTCTCAAAAACCATTGTCAGAAATGGCGTGTGGGTTCGATTCCCACTACCTGCACCAATGACGTATCTGTTTGAACAAAAATATCATTCTGAAAAAGGATGGTATTTTTTTGTTTTATTTTCAGTATATATCATTTATCCCCCAGAGTTTTGTAATGTTGGTCAAAACTCATAGGGGGTTAGGACTTTTGGCAAAAGGCAAAGTCCTATCAAGAAAGATTAAGACTAGCAATATGTATGAACCAAAGCGAATGGTCTGGTCTTATATATAATACTAAAGAAAATTATGAAAAGTTTGATAATATGTTAAAAAGTATAGATGAAGAATATAGAACTACACTTGTAAACTTTGGAAAATATAAAATTGCAATGTTTGCAATGGCTAAAATAATGTAGATGGAACGAGTTGATAGAAATAAAGTTGCTTTATATTTGTTTAATACTACAAATGACAGAAAAATTATTGAAAGTAATTAGTAATAATGTTACAATTATATTGAGGAGAGATAATATGAGTAGAGGAATTGAGAATACAAAATCACTAGATTCAAATGTAGAAAGAAAAAATTTAGAAGGAACTTATAGAAGTAAAGTTAGTGAACAAGAACCAAAAGGAGATAGGTGGAATTTAACAGAACAAACAAGGAAAAGAGATTCAGAAAGAAAATCTCGTGATGAATTTGTTCGTGCAACAGGAGGAATATTTGGAGGATATAGTGGAATAGGATTTAATCGGTAAAAATCCTTTTAAAATGCCTTTGCCAACACCAAAATTTACTGCAATAGATATTGGAAAAACGACTATAAATACTCCTACCAAAGATAAAAAAGAAGCTCAAAGAGTAGAGAGTGAATTGGAAGCAATAATGGAATCATCATTAGATGAATTAGATAAATAAAACAAAGGAGAATACAAATATGGTAGCTGAGAATTATGCTTGTGCATATAGAGAAGTAATAGAAATATTAAAATATACTGAGCCAAATGATGTAAATAAAATTCCAAATGAAAAAATTATGTTATGGGTCAATAATATGAAAGAAGATTATAATTTTAAAATTGATGAAGAAAAACCATTGGCTGAACAAAATATTTCCAAAGAAACCAAAGCAATATTAGCTAATATTTTTAAAGAATATTGGGCTACTGATTATCAAAAAGAACGAATTGAAGAAAAAGAAAAATATGATATGGAAAAACTTGAAAAGGAAAAATATGAAAAATATAATCCAAATGATATTTTTAAAAACAAAAAACAAACTAATATTGAAACTAATAATATTAGTGATACTGTAGCAATGGTTGAATATAAAGAGTCTTTATTTACAAAAATATTTAATAAGATAAAAAGCATATTTAAAAAATTATGAATATAAGGAGAATATACAAATGAGTAATGAAGTATATTTTGAACAAGATATTAATGAACTAGTTATAGTTATAGGTAATGATAAATTTAGAATAAATGAAAACGAAATTAAACATTTTACAAATGGAACACAACTTGTTGCAAAGTATAATATTAATAAGGAAAATTTTTTAAAATTTGCTACGTATCTAGCATCAATTTCTAATAGTTGGGAAAACTTTTTTGTAAAAAGTATTAGTCCAGAATCTAGGTGGTCTATTCTAATAAAAACGAATACTAATGGATCTAAAAGATATGCTGGAATACAATATTGTCCAAATAATTGGCAAGAATTTTATAATAATTTTGTTACTTTTATTCAAAATAAAGAAATTGTTACTAATATAAGAAACAAAGGGGTTCAACAACAATCAAATGATGAATATGATATAGAAGAATATCTCCATTTTACAGATTTCAATAACTTAATTATAAATGATGATGAAACAGAAGATTATGATTTGGTATGTGGAATAAGAATTGAAACTAACTATGTAGGAGGAACCATTGAACAGCTGAATTTATATGACGTTTCTAAAGGATGCGTTTTTCACTTTAACTATAATGAAGCAGAAATAATAGATATAACAAAAGATGAAATTATATTAAGAACAGATAGTACAATAGAATTAAGCAAAATTCAATCAAAAGTTACAGAAGAGAAAAATAAAATAGATTTACCTTTAAAAATTAACAGACTTATTACAGGTTGGTCTACTAGTCCTATTCCATTGAGAGTTCAATATAAAATAAAAGTATTATATGTTAGAAAAAAAGAACAACTAGAATATTAAAAAAATATAATAAATTGCAATTTTTATTGACTTTTTCAATTAATTTTATTATAATAAAAATAGGAAATGGAGAA
>CANRFI010000056.1 GCA_947629855.1 uncultured Clostridia bacterium | reverse complement strand
TCCTTCTGGTAAAGAAGATAATTCATCTTTATTTGTATATTTCCAAAATTCAAATATGCTTTTTTTATGACTGTCTATATCATCAATAAATATACTAGCATTTCTTATTTTTTTATCCATATTTCTATTTTTTAATTTTAAGCTATTTAAATCCATTGTTATGTCTTTTAGTTCATTTTCTATTTTTTCGAATTCTTTGTATTTTTCTAACAATTCTTCTATTGTATAATTTGCTTTACTTTCAGATGCTTTTTTACTTATTTTTTTTTCTTTAAGTATTGATTCTTTTTTCTTTTCTTTTTCTTCTGTAGTTGTTACTGTTTCTTCTTCATTTCCTTGTTTCATTCTTTTTGGATACATTTTGTTTTTCTTTTTGCTATATTTAAAATAATATTTAAACTTTCCAAAAAATGTTCTTTTACATTCTAAAAAAGTAGAAATTTGCCTTTCTTTTTCACGGTATTCAATTTCTTGAGTCATTATTTCTACCTTTAATTTTTCTAATTTTGCATGGTTTGTTTCAATTAGGTCTATTGCTTGATCGCATCTTACTTCTGCTAGTTTATATTCATCATTAATCCAATTAGTTATATTTTCATATTTAATCTTTCTGTCTTCAATGTAAAATTCTATATCGCCTGATTTTCCTATGTCAGTTCTAAAAGTGAAATAATTTGGCATTTCTGTTTGTAATATAAACATTGCTTTTATTAATCTATAAAATTGATTTGCCTCTTCTTTATTTTTTAATGTTATTTTATAAGGGCTTTTTATTTTTTCATAAACTACTGTATCACCGACAATTTGTATACTTAATTCATCTTTTTTATCATAAACTTCATAAATTAGTGGCCAATCTTTTGTAAAAAGCCATAAATAATTTTCAATATCTTCAAATTCAGATTTTTTCAAAAATTCTTTACTATATCCAACATTACGGATTGGTACAAATATTTTTCCTGTTTTCTTTTTTTCAAGTTGTTTTTTTAGTAAAAAGAAAAATGTTGAATAATCAGTATCTTCTGTTGGTACTAACATAAAATATTTATCTGTGTTTTCAGAATAGTAAATTTGCCATAAGTAATTTCCTTCAAATTTTACTTTAAAAGGAATTTTTTTGTTTAAGTTTTCTTGTTCTTTTTCTATTTTTTCAATATCTTCTATTTTTATTTGTTTTAGCATATTTAAAAATGTAGTATGCTTTAAAATATTTTCTTCTTTTTTATTGTCTAAATAATCAGCTAAAGGACTTGCTTTTTTATATTTTTCCTCAATCTCATCTAAACGATTTGTTGGTGATAATAATATTTGTATGTCTTTTATCGGAATATATCTATACTGTCTGTATTGCCTCTCATCATAAAATTTAGGAATTCTAAATTCTAATGGCTGAAATTTTTTAATAGTTGTTGGTATTTTATCTAAATCTAATCCTAAGTAATCTAGTTTTTGTTCAATACTCTCTTTAGGCAATTTCCTCTCTCCTTTATTTTATAATATCATAAAAGTTTTTAAATTCATAACCATTTTGCCTTAACCAACTTATAATTTGTGGTAGGGCTTCTGCTGTAGCCTTTTTTGCCTGTGCATCGTGCATTAGTATAACTACGCTATTTTTATTTGATACAGTTTCTTGTATTCTTTTCATTTCAAATTCAACAGTTGGTGATGTTGTTTCTGCATCTCCAGAAAGTGCGTTCCAATCAACGTATAAGATATTATTTTGTGATAATAATTCTTTTGCTTGTGTTTTTATTTCCACATAAGGTCCTCCTGGAAATCCCCCTGGAAATCTAAATAAATGTGAGTTGTATTCTGGTACTCCGATTGCTTTTTTCACAGATTCATTACATTGATTAAATTCATCTACTACCGCTTGTGGTGAAGAATATATTGCTGAGTATGAATGAGAATATCCGTGATTTGCAATATAATGTCCTTCATCATAAATTCTTTTTACTGTTTCTGGTAAAGCTTCGACTCTCGAACCTAATACAAAAAAACTGGCTTTAATATTTTCTTGTTTTAATGTATCTAATATTGTTGGTGTTACAGAGGATGGACCATCATCAAAAGTTAGAAAAGCTCTTTTTGTTTCTGAATGATATATATTAGACATATTGTCTTTTCCTTCTTGTGTTAATTTTGGTATTCGCAATTGTCTTAGTCTTTCTTCCTCTTCTTTTCTTGCTGTTTCCATTCTTTCCCATTCTTGAACAGCTAAAATTTGTGCTTCATATTTTTTAGTCTTAAAAATTATTCCAGTTAAACTATTTATTATCCAAATGAGTACAAATAATATTATAATAAATAAGACTAATATAACTACTTTTTTTTGATTTATTTTTTTATGTTTTGTTGTTATTTCATAATTAATATGATAATCTCTGTTTTCATCATTAATCATTTTTATTACATCCCTTTTATTTTTCTTTATTATATATCATTTTTCAATTTTTTAGTAGTTATTTTATAAAAAAAATCAAAAAGTGTCGTTTTTTAGGAAAACCTTTTTCGACACTTTAAAATTTTGTATTTTAATTAATATTTTTGAATTTGCGTTACCACTTCATTTTTGCTACTTCGAAGTTCACTCGACATATTTCTTATATAAAATACATAAAAGATAACACCTATGAAGAAGATGGCAACTATAATCAAAATTCTAAAAATTATATCACCTATAGTAGGTTTTGATTTATGTTTTCCCTTTTTTACTTTTTTGTTCTCTTTTGTTTCTTCCATATTAATTCCTCCTTAATTATTTTTTCATTACGTTTTTTAAAAAATCTATTTCTTCTTCTGCATTTAGCCTCATAAAAATAGGCTCTCCTTTTTCAATCACTTTTACATTTTCTATTCTATCATATATTTTTAAATTTTTCCAGTTTTTTTCATTATTTTTTTTAATTCCTATTTGATTAAAAATATTTTCTGCTGTGTTACGCATAAATGGTTTAATTAAAATTGCAATTTTTCTTATATTTTCTATTAAATGATATATAGATGATTTCAATTTTTCTGTTTGCTCTTCTTTTGCTAGTTGCCATGGCATTGTTTCATCAATATATTTATTTGTTCTTGCAATTAAGTTCCAAATTTCTTGAATACTATTTGCTATTTCATAGTTATCTATTTTTTGTTCAAATTTTTCTATTTGTTCTAATGTGTAATCTTCTAACTCTTTATCTACTTCGTTTGGTGTACCATTATATTTTGGTACATTTCCATTAAAGTATTTATTCACCATAGATATTGTTCTATTTACTAGGTTACTTAAGTCATTGCATAAATCGAAATTATATCTTTCTATAAAAGCTTCTGGTGAAAATATTCCATCTTGCGAAACTGGCAATTCTCTTAATAAGAAATATTTTACGCTATCTAGTCCATATCTTTCAATTAAAGTTTCTGGATATATTACATTTCCTTTTGATTTAGACATTTTTCCATCTTTCATCATAATCCAGTTATGAACTAAAATAGTTTTTGGAAGTGGTAAATCTAATGCCATTAAGAATATAGGCCAATAAATTAAATGAAATCTTGCAATATCTTTTCCTACTATTTGTAAATCTGCTGGCCAATACTTTTTAAATAATGTGTCATCATCTGATAAGTAGCCTAATGCAGTTATATAGTTAGTTAGTGCATCTAGCCATACATAAACAATATGTTTTGGATCTTTTAATACTTTTATTCCCCAATCAAATGATGTTCTTGTTACACATAAATCTTCTAACCCTGGTTTTATAAAATTATTTATCATTTCATTTTTTCTATATTCTGGTTTTATAAAGTTTGGATGTTCTTCATAGTATTTTAATAGTTTATCTGCATATTTTTTCATATTGAAGAAATATGCTTCTTCCTTCATAAGTCTTACTTCTCTACCACAATCTGGACATTTTCCATCTACTAATTGAGTTTCAGTAAAATATGTTTCACATGGCATACAATACCATCCTTCATATTCTCCTTTATAAATGTCTCCTTGTTCCATAAACCTATCGAATATTTTTTGCACTATTTCTTTATGCCTATTTTCTGTTGTTCTTATAAAATCATCATATTCTATATCCATTTTAGCCCATAATTCTTTTGCCATTTTTGCCATTTCGTCTACATATTCTTGGGGTGTTTTATTAGCTTCTTTAGCTTTTTCTTCTATTTTTTGTCCATGCTCATCAGTTCCTGTAAGCATATAACATTCTTCTTCTTTTAGTTTATGATATTGTTTTATACTATCTGCTAATACTGTTGTATATGCTGTTCCTATATGAAATCTTCCACTAGGATAATAAATAGGTGTTGTTACATAAAATTTGTCGTTCATTTAATTTTTCTCCCTTCTAGTAAAATTATATCAATAAATTGCAAATGTTATTCAAATATTTTCCTTATTTCTTCAAAACAAGCATCTTCTTCTGTTAATACAATGTCAAATGCTTTATTATACATTTTTATTAAATTGTCTGTTGTATATTCATCTATCATAGCAATTTTTAGTGATGTATCTAATTCTTCTCTGTCTAACATAGTTAAGTCTTCTATTAAATCCCCTATTAAAATTTTATATTTTCTATGTTTTATTTCTTCTATTGATCTTTGTCCGTCCATTGATTTATTTAATGAGTGTATCATACTATTTATATCAAATTCTTTTGCAAATCCATATTCATCAAATTCTATAAAGTTACTAATTATATTGATATTTGAATAGTAACAGCCTTGTTGTTTTAAAAATTCTTCAATTACATTTCCTATTCCTGCTGATAGTATAATGACTGGTATATTTTCATCATATGCTTTTTTGAAGAATCTTTTTGCTCCATCTCTTATTATCATATTTCCTGTTTGTATAGATTCTGTTATTTGCTCTTTTGTTAAATTATATTTGTGAAATAATTCCATACATTCCTTGTGCCATTTTTCCATTGCTTTCTTTTTTTCTTCAAATGGCATATTAAAGTCTAATTCAATTGGTCTATATTTTTTCCATAATATATCTACTTCTTTTTTAAATTTCTTTCCTAATAGTTTTCCAGCTATTTCCCATGAATCATCACTATTATTTGTTGTGATTGTTTTATCAAAGTCTAATACTATATATGTGTTTTCTCTACTTAATTTCAATGTTTCTAATTTTTTTGTATTTATATATTGCATTGGTGTTTTTCCTTTCTTTATATTTATTTTGCTATTTTTATAAA
>CANRFI010000055.1 GCA_947629855.1 uncultured Clostridia bacterium | reverse complement strand
TGTTCATCTAACATTTTTGATATTGCTCCTGCTTTAAATATTGCTTGTTCAACTTTTGATATTTCTTCCTCTGTTGCATCTGGCATAGGATTTATTAAATATCCACCTGCTGATTTTACACCATTTTTATCTACTAGTACTCCTAATGCAACTGCTGAATTTCGTTGCTCTGAATTTACAAAGTAGTTTGCAAAATCTTCTGCAATTTCACCAGAAATTAATGGTGAAATACCTATATATGGATCTTTTAACCCAATATCTTTTATAACATTAATATACCCTTCTAATCCAACTGCTCCACTTACATCTAATTTTCCAAATTCATTTAATGGTAAATTAACTTGTGGATTTACTGCATACCCTTTAACTTTTGGAAAGTTATTTGTTGTTACTACCATCATTTCAATTGGTCCATTGCCTTTTACTTGAATTGTTAATTTGTCTTTCATACTTTTCATTTCGCTTCCCATTATACTTGCTATTGTAAGTAGCCTTCCAAATGCTGCTGTAACAATTGGGCTTAAGTCGTGGGTATTTCGTGCTTTTTCTACTAAATTAGTAGTGTTTGCACATATAACAGATATTTTCCCATTATATGCTAAAAATCTTTCTATTTTATCTATATTATTTGACATAGTTTTCACTCCGATTTTTATTTTACATATTATACTATATTCATTGTTTTCCGTCAATTATATATTGCTTATTTCTTGCTTTGTAATGTTTTTTATGCTAGAATTGTATTAATTATATATATCAAAAAGGAGATAATTATGAGTTTATTTTGCATAGGAAGCTATTCTTCAAAAGGAATTACTTGCCTAAATTTCAAAAATGGTATTTTTGAACAATCTTCTATCTTATCTGACTTTGCAGATTGTTCTTATATTACAAAAAATAAAAACTTTTTGTATTCTGTAATTGAAGGTTCTGGCAGAGTTGTTTCTTACAAACAAAAAGGTAATTCTTTTTCATTTTTAAATACTTCATCTTCTTTTGGCGATTCTCCTTGTTATCTTACAGTTGATAAGGTTAATAATATTTTATATGTAGCTAATTACGAAGGTGGTTCTTTTTGTGCATTTCAATTAAATTCTGATGGTAAGATTGGAGATAATCTTTATTTTGAAAAGTTTGAAGATAATATTTCCCACATTCATTTCATTGCTCTATCTAGCGATAACAATTATTTATTTGTTATTGATTTAGGAACAAATAAAATATACGCTTATAAAATTTGTAAAAAGCCTCATTTTTCTCTATCTCTTTGTGATACATTTTGTTTTCCATCTAATGCAGGTCCTAGACATCTAGCATTTGATAAATATCATCATCTTCATGTTATAACCGAAAATTCTTGTGAAGTTTATACTTTATCATTTCATAAAGAAACTTTTTCTTTTCTTTTTAAAACTTCGCTTTTTCATAATTCTTTGAAAAAAGAAGCAGATGATACTGGTTGTGCTATTAAAATAAATAAAAATTTCTTATATGCTACTATTCGTGGTAAAAATCTTATTTGTGTTTTTGAAATATTTGAAAATAAATTGAACTTTGTTCAATCTATTTCTTGTAATGGTTCTACACCAAGGGATATTTCATTTGATAATACTTACAACTATCTTATTTGTGCAAATCAATCTTCTAATACTTTAAGTGTTTTTAGTATTTCTATTAATGATAATACTAATCACCTAACTTTTAAAAATACTTTTTCAACTTCTAATCCATCTTGTATTTTACCTATATAATTTATGCTGTTTGCCCATAATCTACAATTAAATTTTGTCCTGTTACTGCTTTTGTAATATTTGTTAAAGCAAATATTGCATCTGCGATGTCTGTTGTACGGGTAAACTCTCCAAATGGCATCATTGGTTTATAAGAATAGTTTACAAATTTTTCTCCCATTTCAACTTCTTCTTGTGTAACAGTAGTTCCTGGTAATATGCTATTTATTCTAATTTGTTTTTTTCCTAATTCTTTTGTCATTACTTTTACAAATCCTAAAATTCCAGATTTTGCTGCACTATAAATTGGTAAATTAAAGCATTTTATTGCATTTACAGAAGATACTATTACAATAGATTTATTTGTGCTTAGCTCTTTTTCTAATAATGGTAAGAATGTTTTTGTAATATAAATATGAGAATTTAAATTTAATTTAATTGATTTGTCAATATCTTCTATTGTTACATTTTCAAGTCCCTCTACTTCGGCTTGCATAGGACATCCTGCTGCACTAATTAAATGTGTTATTTTCTTATATTTTTTTTCTATTTTTTCTTTAATTTTCATTATTTGATTTATATCTGTTATATCTGCTTGATAATATTCATAATTTGTATTTTCTAGGAAGTCTTTTTCATCAGTGTTTTCTTTTCTATCTATAGCAATTACCTTACAGTTATTGTTTAAATATCTTTTTACAATCTCTCTTGCTATTTTGCCATCTCCACCTGTAACTAATATAATTTGTTCTTCCATTTCGCTTCTATTCCTTTCACATAATATATTAGATTGTATCATATTTGCCTTTGATTGTCAATTATTGGAATTCTTAATTTTTTCTTTATTTATAGGCTTTTACGCTGTTAAATTTGTTGTTTAAAATGTCTTTAAAAGACAAAAAACAAGAGTTGTAAAATTTTAAACAACTCTTGCTTATATTTTTAAGTATTTTATTGGTGAATTTGAAACATTTCTTTTCCTTCTCCACATACTGGACATACCCAATTTTCTGGTAGTTCTTCAAATGGAGTTCCTGGTTTAATTCCAGCTTTTTCATTTCCTGATTTTGGATTATATATATATTTGCAAGAAATACATTCATATTGTCTTGCCTCACCTTTTTCTGTTTGAAAACTCTTATATCCTAATGCTATTGCTATAATTACCATTAGTAAAAATGATAATGCTTTCCAAATTCCACTTTCTAAAATAATAATAGCAAATAATCCACATGTTGCACCAATTCCATATAAGATAATAACTGCTTGTTTTTGGCTAAATCCTTTTGATACAATTATATGATGTAAATGTCCTTTGTCTGCTTTAAAAATTGCTTTAATAGATTTTCCTTTGATAAGTCTTCTAATAATAGCCCAAATAGTATCAAATATTGGTAATCCTAATGCTAATAATGGCAATACAATTACAGCAGCTGTATATGTTTTTGCTACTCCTAGTATAGAGATAATTGAAAGTGAAAATCCTAAAAAGTTTGAACCTGTATCCCCAATAAAAGTTTTTGCTGGTGCAAAGTTAAATGGTAAAAATCCTACTAAAGCACCTGCTAATGCTGTAATTAGTAATACAGAAATAATTGGTGAACCATTTAATACAAATATGATTAATAGTGAAACTGATGAAATTATTGAAATTCCAGCAGATAATCCATCTAATCCATCAATTAAATTAATGGCATTGGTTACTCCTACAATCCATCCTATTGTTAATAAGATAGAAAAAAATTCTTTTAATTCATAAGTATTTAAAAAGCCTAGTGTTATTTCATCAATTCTAATTCCAAATCCTACTGCAACAATTGCTGCTATTAATTGTCCTGCTAATTTTACAACTGGTTTAACTCCTCTTATATCATCAATTATGCAAATGATACTTATAATTATAATCCCGATTAGCATTCCTATTAATTTCATTCCATATTGCTCTGTGCCAAATAAATCTATTTTATGCTCAAAAGTCATTACGATTAATAGATATATTACAGCTATGATTGAACCTAAAATTACTGCCGGTCCACCTAATTTAGGCATACTTTTATTATGTGCTCTTCTTCCTTCTTTTTCTTCGCTTACTGCTCCTACTTTTTTTGCTATTTTAATTGTATAGGGTGTTGTTGCAAATGTTACAATAAATGCTATTAAAAAAGCAATTGCTATATCTCCCCACATAAATTTTGCCTCCTATTTCATGTTTTCATCCTCAATTTGTTTTATTAATTTTATTCTTTCTTCATGTCTTCCTCCTTCAAATTCTGTTGCAAGCCACATTCTTAAAACACAAATAGCTTCATTTGTAGTTATATCATCTGCTCCTATTGCTAAAATATTGCTGTCATTGTGTAGTCTAGCGTATTTTGCTGTATATTCGTTGTGACAAGGTGTACATCTAATTCCTTTGAACTTATTTGCACAAATTGACATTCCAATTCCAGAACGACAAATTAAAATTCCTTTTTCGCAATTTTTTGATTGTACTTCTTTTGCAACTTTTTCTGCAATATTAGGATAGTCAACTCTTTCTTCTAACATACATCCCATATCTTTATATTGTATTTGTTTTTCATCTAAATATTTTTTTATTTCTTCTTTTAATCTATAACCACCATGGTCACTTCCTATTGCTATCATCATAACACTTCCCTTCTTGCTTACAATATATCATAAATTATTTTCTATTACAATAATTATTTTGAATTTTACTTGCTTTTTCCAAAAAAATATGGTAAAATAGCATATGTTATAGTGTAATATAGACTAAGAGGAGGTGCAATAGAAAAATGCCAAATATTAAATCAGCTAAAAAGAGAGTTCAAATCATTGAAAAGAAAACTTTGAGAAATAATATGATAAAATCTGGATATAAATCAGCTGTTAAAAAATTTGAAGAAGCAGTAAATGCTGGAAAAATTGAAGAAGCAAAAGTTCTTCTTTCTGAAGCAACTAAAAAAATTGATCAAGCATGTACTAAGGGTGTTATTGTTAAAAACACAGCAGCTAGAAAGAAATCTAATTTATCAAAAAAATTAAATGCAGCTATGGCTTAAACTAAAAAAATAAAAATTATGCATAGTTTTTATTAAGGTTCACAACAATTGATTGTGAACCTTTTTTTATATTCTAGTAAAGTCTGAATTAGAATTAGTTATATTTTTAGCCAAGTATTTCCATTGTTTTTACTTTTTTAAAATGTTATGATTAATATATACAGGTTGGTGATTTTATGTTAGAAAAATTTTTTAATATTTTTAAAGAACTTGATAAATTAACTTTTAAAATTATGACATATGGCTTAAAATTTTGCTTTGTAATTTGTGTTTTTTCTGTTTTGATTTTGGTTACATATAGTTTATTTGTTTTTTCTCCTTTTTTATATTACATAGGTCTTTCTTTGTTTAGACTTAGTATTATTTTTGGTATTGAGTTTGTTATTTGTGGACTAGTTGTAGATGGAATTAAAAAGCAGGTTATTTAAAAAATTGTCGTCGGTGTCATTGGGTATGTCGTTGGGGACGGAGCTTTTTGACAATTCTACATTATATATAAAAAAAGTATACACTAGATTAGTTAAACTTTTAAAATCACTCCAAATACTAGTATTTTCTATGCTTTCATTATATCATTTTAGTTGTTTTTTTACTAGTATTTTGAGTGATTTTTTTTATATTCTAGGAAAGTCAGAATTAGGAAATGATAGACTTTCCGTAGAAGATAAATATGCGGAATTTAGATTTTCTTAGCAGTTTATTCTGTTTAGAAAATCTTAATTCCGTTTTTTAGTTTTGTTTATAGTACAATTTGCACTAAAGGATATAGTTTGTTTCCTCCAAAAACTTCTCTTATTATACCAATAGTAT
>CANRFI010000054.1 GCA_947629855.1 uncultured Clostridia bacterium | reverse complement strand
TAATATATATTAGGTTTAAATATTAGATATATTAGTTTTAGCTGAGATTATTATTAGCTTTAAGATTAATAGCAGATAGCTTAATTTTAGCCATCTGCTATTAAAATTTATTTTTATATATCTAAATTTTTTACATATTTTGCATTTGCTTGAATGAAGTCTCTTCTTGGTTCTACTTCATCTCCCATTAGTAATGTAAATATTTCATCTGCTTTTATTGCATCTTCCATAGTTACTTTTACTAATATTCTTGTTTCTGGATTCATTGTTGTTTCCCATAATTGTTCTGGATTCATTTCCCCTAGTCCTTTATATCTTTGAAGTCCTAATTGATCTCTTGATATTCCTTTTTCTTCTAATTCTTTGTAAGCTTGATCTAAATCTTCATCTGTATAGCAATATCTATCTGGCATACCTTTCTTAGATAATTTATATAAAGGTGGTTGAGCTAAATATACATTTCCGTTTTCTATTAATGGTCTCATATAACGGAAGAAAAATGTTAATAAAAGTGTTCTAATGTGTGCTCCATCAACATCAGCATCTGCCATTATTATAACTTTTCCATATCTAATTTTTGTAATATCAAAATCTCTTCCAATTCCTGCTCCAACTGCTAATATAACAGGATTTAATTTATCATTTCCATAAATTTTGTCTGCTCTTGCTTTTTCTACATTTAACATTTTTCCCCATAATGGTAAAATTGCTTGAAATTTTCTATCTCTTCCCTGTTTTGCACTTCCGACCAGCTGAATCTCCCTCTACTATATATACTTCACATTCTTCTGGATTTTTACTACTACAATCTGCTAATTTTCCGAGGTAAAGTAGATGTTTCCAAAGAACTTTTCTTTCTAGCTAGTTCTCTTGCTTTCCTAGCAGCTTCTCTTGCTCTATATGCACTAATACATTTTTCTAATACTGATTTAGCAACTGCTGGATTTTCTTCTAAAAATGCTGCTAAGGAGTCATTTACCATACTTTGTACAATTCCTGTTACTTCGCTATTTCCAAGTTTAGTTTTTGTTTGTCCTTCAAATTGTGGTTCTTTAACTTTAACAGAAACTACTGCTGTAATTCCTTCTCTAATGTCTTCTCCTTGTAAATTTTGGTCTTTTTCTTTTAAAATATTATGGCTTCTTGCATAATCATTAAATACTTTTGTTAAAGATCTTTTAAATCCTTCTAAATGTGTTCCACCTTCAATTGTATTAATGTTATTAACAAAAGTATAAATGTTTTCAGAATAACTAGTTGTATATTGAATAGCAATTTCTACTGGAGTATCTCCATCTTTTTCTATATATATTGGTGATTTATGTAACTTTTCTTTATTTTTATTTAAATATTCTACAAAAGATACTAACCCTCCTTCAAAGCAAAATTCTGCCTTTTTAGGGGTTTCTTCTCTTTGATCTTCAATAGTTATTTTTAAACCTTTTGTTAAAAATGCAATTTCTCTAAATCTTGTTTCTAAAACACTGTAGTCATAATCTAAACTCTCAAAAATAGTATCATCTGCAAGGAACCTAACTTTAGTACCTGTTCCCTCTGCTTTTCCAATAATCTCTAATTTTTGAACTGTTTTTCCTTTTTCAAATTTCATTTGATATAAGTTGCCATCTCTTTTAATTGTTACTTCTGTCCATGTAGATAATGCATTTACAACAGAAGCACCAACACCATGAAGTCCTCCTGATACTTTATATCCACTATCTCCACCAAATTTTCCGACCTGCGTGTAATACTGTATAAACTGTTTCTGCTGTAGAAATTCCTGTTTTTGGATGTATTTCAACTGGAATTCCTCTTCCATTATCTTCTACACTAATTATATTTCCTGGTTCTATAATAACATTAATTTCTGTACAATATCCTGCTAATGCTTCATCTACTCCATTATCAACAATTTCATAAACACAATGATGTAGTCCTCTTACAGAAGTACTTCCTATATACATACCAGGTCTTTTTCTTACTGCTTCTAATCCTTCCAATACTTGAATTTGTTCTGCACCATACTTATTGTTAACTTTTTCCATTAGTTTTCCTCCTTGCGAATTTTTCCTTCTTTCACATTATATATCAAAAATTTTTTATTTTCAATCTTAATTTTATCAGTACAAGTAATAATAACTTGCGTATTTTCAATTTTATCTAAAAAATTTTTTATTCTGTTTTTATCTAATTCAGACATAAAATCATCTAATAATAAAATTGGTTTTTCTCCTATTTCTTCCTCTATAATTTTCAATTCTGCCAATTTTAAAGAAAGAACTGTTGTCCTATGTTGTCCTTGTGATCCATAAATGTCTAATTTTTTTTCATCTAAATTTATAAAAAAATCATCCCTATGAATACCTTTTGTTGTAAATCCTTTTATAATGTCTAACTTTCTTCTTTCTTTTAATAAATTCCTATATTTTTCTTCTGTTTCACATTCTGATGAATAATATATTTCAATTTTTTCTTTTTTATTTGTAATTTCACTATGTATATCTTTTATTTTTTCTCTAATTTTATCCATATATTCTTTTCTATATTTATAAATTATAACTGCATTTTTTATTAATTCTTCATCCCAAATATCTAATAGTTTTTCATCTTTATTTTCTTCTTTAATTTGCTTTAAATAATTATTTCTTTGCTCTAAAGCTTTTAAATATAAATTTAAATGATGCATATAATTTGGTTTTAATTGACTAATCATAATGTCTAAAAATTTTCTTCTGTTTTGTGGAATTCCTTTTAAAATATAAATATCATCTGGATGAAAAATAACAAGATTAATATTTCCTAATAATTCACTTAATTTCTTTATTTTTATTCCATTAATCCATATTTCCTTTTTATTTCCTAAATGAATTTTTATTTTTCCTTCTCTATCAATTTTTTGGTAATCAATTTCTATTATTGAATCTTGCTGATTCATTTGAATCATTTCTTTTTCTTTATTAGTTCTAAAAGATTTTCCAAATCCACTTAAAAAAATTGCTTCTATTATGTTTGTTTTTCCTTGTGCATTATCTCCATAAAAGATATTTATTTTTTCACTTAAATTTATTTCTTCTTCTTCATAATTTCTAAAATTTTTTACTTTTATTTTCTTAATCCACATTATAATCTCCGTTTATTTTCCACAAATAAAGAACTAAATGTGGAATATTTCTTCCACATTTTAGTCTTCTTTTAATCTAATTGGTAAAATCATATAAATATAATCATCTTTTTCAATAGATTTTATTAAGCAAGGTGATATACTTGTCCCAAATTCAATAAAAACTTCTTCATCTTCAATTACTTTTAAACTATCTAAGAAATATTTTGGATTAAATCCAGCTTCTAAATTTTTTCCTTCTGTTGAAACAAATAGTTCTTCCTTTGCATCTCCTGTTTGATTTGTACAAGAAATAATTACTTTTCCTATATCAACTTGAACTTTAACAGGATATTTCTTTTCTTTTTCTATAGAAGATGCAGAAATTAAACTAATTCTTTCAAAGCTGTCTTGAATACTATTTTTATTTACTTTTATTCTTGTTTCCCAATTATTAGGAATAACATTTTTATAATTTAAAAATTCTCCATCTAATATTCTAGTAACAACTTTACAATTATCCATTTCGAATAAAGCTTGATTTTTAGAAATTCCTATTTTTACATTTTCAAAAGAGTCAGTTATAATTTTATTTACTTCATTTAAAGTTTTTCCTGGAATAACTGCTTTAAAGTTATTACTTTGTTTATTTAAAAATATAGATTTTAATGCTAATCTAAATCCATCTACAGCAACTAATGTTAATTTATTATTTTCTACTTCAAACAAGCATCCTGTAAAAATTGGTCTACTTTCTTCTGAACTTACTGCAAAAATTGTTTTTCTTATCATATTTTTTAATACATTTTGCTCAATTTCTATAGAATTTTCTACTTCTATTTTAGGAAGTTCTGGAAATTCTTCAGGTGACATTGTTGCTAATTTATAAAGAGCACCTTCACATTCAATTTCTAATAAGTTTTGGTTATTTAAAGTAATATGAATTTCTGTGTCTGGTAATTTTCTAATAATCTCACTAAACATTATAGCATTAACAACTGTACTTCCTTGCTCTTTTACATCACATTCAATTACATATTCAATACCTAGTTCTAAATCATATGTAGTTAATTTTATTTCATTATCATTTGTTTGAATTAATATTCCTTCTAGTATAGGCATAGTAGTTTTTGATGCTACAGCTTTTACTACGGAATTAATTGCTTTCAAAATAGTATCCTTATAACAAACTATTTTCATTTTGCTTCCTCCTTTATAAATATATATAAATATTATTAGTAGTAATAGTATTAGGTGTTGTGGAAAATGTGGAAAACTATGTTTAAAGTTTAAATCCCTAATAAAACTCTTGTGTAAAATCCTGTGGAAAACAGTTAAAATTTTCCACACCTAAAATTTTCATTTGTGAATAATTTATAAAAAATTAATATGTTCACAGTTTATAAACAACTTTTAAACAACTACTTGTGGATATCAAATATATTGTTTCCGTAAGAATACATTGAATAAGATAATAGCAAACAATTATTTTTCAAACACAATTTTTTAAAAAGTTTATTTTTTATTTTTATAATTATTGTTTTCCATCTAAGATAATATTTTTCACACTATCCACAATTGATTTAGTATTACTTTTTTCTTTTATTTCTTTTTCTATTTTCTTACAACCATGCATTACTGTAGAATGATCTCTTCCACCAAAATCAATACCTATTTGAGGATAAGACATATTTGCAACTTCTCTACAAAGATACATAGCTATTTGTCTTGGGTAAGCAATATCATTTGAACGTTTATTACTAGATAAATCATCTTTATTTATACTGAAATACTTAGCAACTGTTTCTTTTATAAAATCACTAGAAATTACTTTTTCACTTTCATATTTAAAATCATTTAAAACCTTTTCACAAAGCTCGATAGTAATAGGACTATGTGTTAGAGAAGCTCTTGCAAGTAGTTTATTAAATACACCTTCTAATTCTCTAATATTAGAATCTATTCTATTTGCAATATTAGAAAGAATAGTATCATCAATAATAACATTTTCATCTTGAGCTTTTTGTTTTAATATAGCAAAACGAGTTTCATAATCTGGTAATGAAATATCAGCAAGTAATCCCCATTCAAATCTAGATTTTAAACGATCTTCTAAGAAAGGAATTTCATTTGGCTTTTTATCACTTGTCATAACAATTTGTTTTTTTCCATCACGTAAGGTATTAAAAGTATGGAAAAATTCCTCTTGTACCCTATCCTTTCCAGCAATAAATTGAATATCATCAATTAATAAAACATCAATAGTTCTATATTTATTTCTAAAAAGATCTGTTTTATTTTCTTGAATTGCATTAATAAGTTGATTTGTAAACTTTTCAGAAGTAACATATATTATTTTTGCATCTGGATTATTTTCTGAAATTCTATTACCAATAGCTTGCATTAAATGTGTTTTTCCGAAGACCTACTCCACCATAAATAAAAAATGGATTGTAATTTACACCCGGAGCATTACTAACAGCTAAAGCTGCAGCATGAGCTAAATCACTATTTTTTCCTACAACAAAAGTTTCAAAAGTATATTTTGGGTCTAAAGAAGAATTTTTATTTTGAATTTTATTTAATAAAGAGCTATTGTTTTCATTTATATCTTCCTTTTCTTCTAAATCTATAACAGAATAAGTCCAAGTTCTATTAGTAATAAAAGACAAAGTATTTAAAATTAAATCTTTATATTTATTCTCTATAAAATCTTTATGAAAAGGTGATGTTGCAACAAAAACAATATGATTTCCCTCTATACTTTTTATATTTAAAGTTTTAATCCAAGTATTATAAGAAATAGTTGTTAATTCTGGTTTTAATTCGTTTTTCATTTTTTCTAATAAATCATTTTTGTCAATACTCATAAAAAACATCCTTTCATAAACGCGTAATCGTTTACTCCCTAATCATAACA
>CANRFI010000053.1 GCA_947629855.1 uncultured Clostridia bacterium | reverse complement strand
TAAAGAATTAGAAAGTGATAAGCAAAAACAAATTATAAATTTAAAAGAAATACTGTCAAAAGAAGATAAAAAAATATTTGAAAATAGAAAACAGAAAATAGAATCAGCAATAGAAATATTTGACCAAATAATAAATTCAAATGAGCCAAGTAAATTTTTATTAAATTCTATTATAGAAAAAATTGTTATATATAGTGATAGAACAATAGAATTTATATTAAAAGGAAATATTGAAAGGCTCATAAAAAATTAGTTTCTAACATTAGGACTTTACCCCCGTGTGTACAACTGAGATGATTGCTTTTACTAATGCTAATACATATTTTAAAAATTTAAATACACAATTATTAGGATTAAGTGTTGATAGCAATTCATCACATTTAGCGTGGGTATATGATATTTATTGTAAAACAGGAATAAAAGTATCTTTTCCAATTATTGCAGATCGAAATGGAGAAATAGCTAGAAAATATGGAATGATTTCAAATGACATTAGCAATACAGAAACAGTTAGAAATGTATTTATAATTGATGATAAGGGAATTATTAGAACTATTTTAATTTATCCACTAAACATAGGAAGATTTATTCCAGAAATAATTAGAATTGTTCAAGCACTTCAAATGACAGACTGTGGTAAGCGGATCAACTGCTGCAAACTGGATGCCAAATCAACCAATTATTGTGCCACCACCTCAAACTTTTAAAGGATTAGAAGAAAGAAATCAAGAAATTGAAAGAAATAGTAATGGAATTAGTTGGTATTTAAGCTTTAAAGAACCACCAGAAAAATGTATAAAAGAAAATGAAAAAAAGGAATTAAAATAAAAAAATAAGGTTAGTATAATAATAAAAAATATTCCAGTATAAAAATTTTGCACCAGCAAATAAGAGAATTATTGACAAAGTATAATTAATGCTGTAAAATTGTGTTATAATTTTAGCGTATGGCGAGTTTATGCAAATTACAGGAGGTAATTTTTATGGAATATTCAAAAGAGATTGATAAAAAATGGCAAGAAAAATGGAAAAAAGAAAATTTATATAAATACAATCCAAACGCAAAAGGTGAAAAATTTTATACAATGGAAATGTTTTCTTATCCATCTGGTGCAAAATTACATTTAGGGCACTGGTTTAATTTTGGACCAGCAGATTCATTTGCAAGGCTAAAGAAAATGCAAGGGTATAATGTATTTCATCCAATGGGATTTGATGCTTTTGGATTACCTGCTGAAAATTATGCAATAAAAACAGGAATTCATCCAGAAGATTCTACATTAAAAAATATTGAAACTATGAAGAAACAACTTGAGGAAATGGGTGGAAGTTATGACTGGGATTATTCTGTAGAAACTTGTATGCCAGATTATTATAAATGGACACAATGGATTTTTACAAAATTATATGAAGCAGGATTGGCATATAAAAAAGAAGCACCAGTAAATTGGTGTGATAGTTGTAAAACAGTTTTAGCAAATGAGCAAGTAGTCAATGGTAAATGCGAAAGATGTGGAACAACTGTAGAAAGAAAAAAACTTGCTCAATGGTTCTTTGAAATTACAGATTATGCAGAAGAATTATTAGAAGGATTAAATACTTTAGATTGGCCAGAATCAACAAAAAAAGTTCAAATAAATTGGATTGGAAAATCAGAAGGAACAGAGGTAATATTCAAAGGAGAAAAGCAAGACTTTGAATTTAGTGTATTTACAACAAGAGTTGATACAATTTATGGCGTAACATATGTTGTAGTTGCACCAGAAAGTGATATTGTACAAAAAATAACAACTCCTGAACAAAAAGAAACAGTCGAAAATTATATTAAAGAAACATCAAAATTAAGTGAAATAGATAGATTATCAACTGAAAGACCAAAAACAGGAGTATTTACTGGAGCTTATGTAATTAATCCATTAAATCAAGAAAAAGTGCCAGTTTGGATAGCAGACTATGTATTAGAAGATTATGGAACTGGTGTAGTAATGGCAGTACCTGCCCACGACACAAGAGATTATGCTTTTGCAAAGAAATATAATTTACCAATTAAGAGAGTTATAGAAGAAAAAAATGGAAATAAAACAGAATTACCATTTATAGAAAAAGGAATTTTAATTGATAGTGGAAAATATAATGGACTTACATCAGAAGAAGCAAAAACTAAAATTACAGAAGATTTAACTCAAGAACATCAAGGAAAGAAAAGTATAAACTATAGATTAAAAGATTGGCTAATATCAAGACAAAGATATTGGGGAGCACCAATTCCAATTATTTATTGTGATAAATGTGGTACTGTTGTTGTTCCTGAAAAAGACTTACCTGTTTTACTTCCATATGATGTTGAATTTAATCCAGATGGAGAATCGCCATTAAAAAAATCAGAACAATTTATTAATTGTACTTGTCCAAAATGTGGAGGCAAAGCAAAAAGAGAAGCAGACACTTTAGATACTTTTGTTTGTTCATCTTGGTATGAATTAAGATATCCAGATGCAAAAAACTCTGAAAAAGCATTTGATAAAGAAACAATCAATAAAATGATGCCAGTAGATGCTTATATAGGAGGAAAAGAACACGCAGCAATGCATTTAATTTATGTAAGGTTTATGACAAAGGCTTTACGAGATTTAGGATATCTAGATTTTGATGAACCATTTAAAAGATTAATTCATCAAGGTATGATTTTAGGACCAGATGGAAATAAAATGAGTAAAAGCAAAGGCAATACAGTTTCACCAGATGAATATATTGAAAAATATGGCTCTGATACATTTAGAATGTATTTGATGTTTGGTTTTGAATATAGACAAGGTGGACCTTGGGATGAAAAGGGAATAGAATCTATTGTTCGTTATTTTACAAGAATTGAAAAATTAGTTGAAACAGTTCAAAACGAAAAAGATAAAAATTCAGTCACAGAAATAAATAATGAAGAAAAAGAATTATTGAGATTAAAAAATCAAACAATTAAAGCAATGGAGGAAGATATAAATAATTTCCAATTTAATACAGCTATTGCTAGAAGTATGGAATTATTAAACAAAATTAATGAATATTTGCGTAAAAAAGAAAAAATAAATAAAAAAGTTTTAATTGATACTTTAGAAACTTATATAAAACTTTTAGCACCACTTGCTCCTCACTTTGCAGAAGAGCAATGGGAAAAATTAGGAAAAACTGAATCTGTTCATAAGCAAGTATGGCCAAAAATAAACGAAGAAGAGATGAATGGTGGAACAAAAGATATTCCAATTCAAGTAAATGGCAAATTAAAAACTTGTGTTACTGTAAATGTAGATGCAAATTCTGATGAAATTCTTGAAACAATTAAAGCAGATCCAAAGGTAAAGGAAATTTTTGAAAAAAATGATGTAAAAAAAGAAATTTATATTCCTGGAAGAATTTATAATTTGGTTGTTTAATTAAATATTTTTATAAAAATAGTGCATACTAAATATATAAAAATATTTAGGAGGTAACAAAAAATGGATGCAAATCAAAAAATAAATTGTACTGTGTCAAGTTGTAAATATAACAATGGAGAAAAAGAAAAATGTATGCTAGAAGCCATACAAGTAGCACCAATGGATGATGTTGAAACAAAAAATCCAGATGAATCTATGTGTGCAAGTTATCGCTATGATGGAGAAGAATAAAAATCAAAATACTCTAGATATTACAATAATATTTAGAGTATTTCTATTTTTTTCCTTGACATATCGTAGAAATAGAAATAAAATAAAGAAGACAAATCAAATATGTAAGGAGGTAAAATATGTTAGTTACTACAAAGGAAATGTTCGAAAAATCTATGAAAGAAGGGTATGCAATTCGGTGCATTTAATGTAAACAACATGGAAATTATTCAAGCAATTGTTGATGCTGCACATGAAGCAAAATCACCAGTTATTTTACAAGCTTCTTCAAGTGCTATAAAATATGCTAGAATTAATTACTTAATGAAAATGGTACAAGCAGCAGTAGAAGAATATCCAGAAGTTCCAATTGCAATTCATTTAGACCACGGACCAGATTTTGAAACTGCTAAAATGTGTATAGATAATGGATTTACATCTGTTATGATTGATGGTTCAAAATATGATTTTGAAGAAAATGTTAGATTAACAAAACAAGTAGTTGAATATGCACATAGTAAAGGTGTTGTAGTAGAGGCTGAGCTTGGTAAATTAGCAGGAATAGAAGATGATGTAAATGTAGCATCATCTGATGCAATGTATACAGATCCAAATCAAGCACAAGAATTTGTAGAAAGGACAGGATGTGATTCACTTGCTATTGCTATTGGAACAAGTCACGGAGCTTATAAATTCAAAGGAGAAGCAAAATTAAGATTTGATATTTTAAAACAAATTAAAGAAAAAATACCTAATACTCCAATTGTATTACACGGAGCATCAACAGTTATTCCAGAGTTGGTAGATATGTGTAATAAATATGGTGCTGATATACCAGGAGCAAAAGGTGTACCAGATGAGATATTAAACGAAGCAAGTCATTCAGGTGTTTCTAAAATTAATGTTGATACTGATTTGCGTTTGGCAATGACAGCTGGAATTCGAAAAGTATTTGCAGAAGAACCAAGTGCTTTTGATCCTAGAAAATATTTATTACCTGCAAGAGAGCTAATAAAAGAAACAGTAAAACATAAAATGATAGATGTATTTGGTTCAAGTAACAAAATATAAAGTAATAAAATATAAAAAAAGTAAAGGGGAAAATAAAAATGAATAAAAATATAAGAAACTTATTAATCATAATAATAGTAGTAGCAATAATAGTAGTAGGAGGTTTTTTTGTATTTAAAAACGTACAAGAAAATGATATATCAAAATTAGAAGTTTATAATTACGAAGAAGATCCAAATTATACAAAATGCACAGAAATAGAAGGAGTAGAGTTTTCTTATCCATCTAATTATGAGTCATATGGAAATTCAACACAACCAACCTTTAGAGATCCAGATATAGTTGGTGCATCTGTAAACTTAGTTTCTGAAAATGCACAAAATTTATCTCTTGAAAATTATATTAAAGCTTCTATGGAAACAGTAAAATCATCATTAGATGTACAAGGTGATATACAAGAACAATATATTAATTTAAACGGAACAAAAGCAGCTAAAATAGAATATATTGCAAAACAAAATAATGTTGATATAAAATTAACACAAGTAGCTATTATAAAATCTGGAAATGCATATATATTAACAATTGGTTGCCTACCAGATGATAGCGAAAAAATTCAAGAAAAAGAAGATAAAATAATAAAATCATTTAGATAAAAAAATAAAGACTACTATGTAATTAATCATAGTAGTCTTGTTTTGCTCTTTTTATTTTCATTTCAGCATCTTTTTTTGCCAAATCTTCACGTTTATCATATAATTTTTTTCCTTTACCAATTCCAAGCTCTAATTTAACAAAATTTCCTTTAAAATAAATGCTAATTGGAATTAAACTATAGCCTTTTTGTTTTACAATTCCAAACAATTTAAAAATTTCATTTTTATGTAATAATAGTTTTCTATCACGCAAAGGATCTTTATTAAAAATATTTCCGTGTTCATAAGGACTAATATGCATACCACATACAAAAATCTGACCATCTTTAATATAGCAGTAGGAGTCTTTTAAATTTACTTTTCCTTTTCGAATTGATTTTATTTCTGTACCAGATAAAACAATCCCAGTTTCTATTTTGTTTTCAATATTATAATTATGATAAGCAGTAGGATTTTTTGCAATTAATTTAATATTCATTTAATTTGATTATTAGTTAAAAAACTAATACTCCTTTCAATTTAATTTTATTTATTATATCATACAAAAATTAAAAATAAAAGGCTGTTAATTAATTTTAATTAAGTTAACAACCTTTTTGGCTTTAATCTTTATTATCATAATTAGTAGATTTAATTTGCATTGAATAGTACCAAACTAAAGCTATAATTGCTATAGCAGCAATTCCTATAATAAGCCAAGTCCAAGCAGTAGAATTCATACCCATAAAAGTATTATCTGTTGTAGCAGTTCTTGTAGCAGTATAGTTATTGTTTGTCATTTCACCAGTAGTAGTTGTTGTTGTATTATTATTTGTGTCTTTTTGAGTATTATTGTTATCTCCATTTTCCATCATTGTGTTTCCAATATTGTTAAGTCCTTTACCCATATCATTTGTTGCATCTTTTGAAGTATTAGATATATCTTTCGCAGCATTTTCAACAGCGTTTTCAGCACCACCAACTACATTTCTAACACCATTTACAGCATCTTGCATTCCATTATCATTAGCAAAACAAATAGAAAAAGAGAATATTGCTACTACAAGAATAGAAAAACTAATTAATAATTTTTTGTACATAAAATTATCCTCC
>CANRFI010000052.1 GCA_947629855.1 uncultured Clostridia bacterium | reverse complement strand
ATGTAAATGGTACAGAACATTTAAAAGAATTATTAAAAAATGATACAAAAGTAGTAACCATCTTTTTAAGAGTTCCTAAAAAAGAATTAGAAGAAAGATTAAAAAATAGAATAGACAAGCCAAGCCCAGCAGAAATAAAATTACGATTAAATAGATTTGATTATGAAGAATCTAGAATTAGTTTGTATGATTATGTATTAAAAAATGATGACCTTGAAAAAACTGTACAAATTATAACATCTATTATAGAAAATGAACAAAGATTAGAAAAAGAATAAGACATGAGAGACATCTCGTGTCTTTATTAGGAGAAAATAAATGATAGCAGAAGTAATCATCAATAGAACATCAAAAAAATTAAATAGAACTTTTGATTATCATATCCCTAAAGAATTAGAGGGACTTATTTTGCTTGGAAGTAAAGTGCTAATTCCATTTGGAAGTGGAAAAGCAGAAAGAATAGAAGAAGGATTTGTAATTAAACTAAAAGAAAAAACAAGCTTCGAAAATAAATTAAAAAGTATTGTTAAATTAGAAGAACAATTAAGAAATGAACAAATAGAGTTAGCAAAATGGATGGCAAAAAGGTATTTTTCAAATGTTTCAGATTGCATAAAGCTAATGCTAACACCAGGCACCAAAAACAAAATAAAACAAAATAGAATTCAAGATAAGAAAATAAGATGTGTATATTTAGCAAAAACAATAGAAGAAATTGAATTTGAAATTGAAATGGAAAAAATAAAATCAGATAAATATAGGAAAATACTTTATTTTGTTAAAGATAATGAAGGTGCAACAATATCAGAATTAGAAATGTTTACAGACTGTTCAAAAAGCAATATTCAAACTTTATGTAAAAATGGATATTTAGAAATTATAGAAAAGAAAATTGATAGAAATCCATTAAATAGCAAAAATATTGAAATAATTAAGAAAAAAGAGCAAACAGATAAATTAGTTTTAACACAAGAACAAAATGTAGCATATAAAAAAGTAGAAAAATGTTTAGAAGAAAATACATATAAAACATTTTTATTATATGGAGTAACAGGATCTCGGTAAAACAGAAATTTACTTACAATTAATACAAAAATCTCTTGAAAAAGGAAAAACAGCAATTTTATTAGTACCCGAAATATCACTAACACCTCAAATGTTAGATAGATTTATTGCTCGTTTTGGAAAAGAAGATATTGCAGTTTTACATAGCAAGCTTTCTATAGGGGAAAGACATGATGAATGGGAAAGAATTAAAAGTAAAAAAGCAAACATTGTTATAGGAGCTCGTTCTGCAATTTTTGCACCAGCTGATAACATAGGAATTATTATTATTGATGAAGAGCATGATAGCTCATATAAATCAGAAGCAAATCCGCGTTATGATACAAAAGAAGTAGCAGAGTATATTGCAAAACAGCATAATTGCCCATTACTTCTTGGCAGTGCAACACCTGATATTAAAACTTATTCAAAATCAATAGATAAAAAATCTAATATGGAATGTTTAGTCTTAAAGGAAAGAGCAAATAAATCCTCAATGCCAAAAGTCGAAATTGTAGACTTAAAAGAAGAATTAGCCCAAGGAAATCATTCAATGCTAAGTGTTGATTTATATACTGCGATTGTAGAAAATTTAAAAGCAAAACGACAAACAATATTATTCTTAAATCGTAGAGGATATTCAACATTTATTATGTGCAGAAATTGTGGTTATACAGTAAAATGTAAAAACTGTAATATTAGCCTAACATATCACAGTTATGAAAACAAATTAAAATGTCATTATTGTGGATATGAAGAAAAAGTTGTAAAAATATGTCCAGAATGTAATAGTGATAAAATTAGGTATTTTGGTACAGGAACACAAAAATTAGAACAAGAAATTCATAAGCAATTTCCAAACAGCACAACTATTAGAATGGATGTAGATACTGTTTCAAAAAAGAACTCATATGAAAAGATTTTAAATAAATTTAAGGATGAAAATATAGATATTTTAATTGGAACGCAAATGGTAGTAAAAGGGCATCATTTTCCTAATGTTACATTAGTAGGGGTAATAGCTGCAGATAGCTCATTAAATATAGATGATTACAGAGCAAATGAAAGAACATTTCAAATATTAACACAAGTAGCTGGAAGAGCAGGAAGGGAGAAATTACCAGGCAAAGTAATAATACAAAGTTATAATCCAGAAAGTTTTAGTATTCAATGTGCAAAAGAACAAAATTATGAAAAATTCTATGAAACAGAAATACAATTAAGAAAACAATTGAAATATCCACCATTTTGCGATATAATATTAGTGAATTTTGATAGCTTATCTGAAGACGAAATAATAAAAATAAGCAATTGGGTTTATGAATATTTACAAAAAAATTTAAAAAATTATCAAGTTCAAATCTATAAGCCTATGCCATCACCAATTGATAAAATTCAAAATAGATGGCGATACAGAATTATTGTAAAAGGAAATATGACAGAAAATATAAATGAAGTACTAAATTCCTGTTTAAAAGAAGTTTATCAAAAAAACTTAAAAAACACTAAAGTATCAATTGATGTAAATCCTAATAATATGATATAAATAAATTGTAGGGGGAATAAAAATGGCTATTCGTAATTTGAGACTCGAGGGGGATGAAATATTAAAAAAGAAATCAAAAGATGTAGAAATTATAGATGATAAATTACAAATTTTAATTGATGATATGATAGAAACTATGCATAAATATAATGGAGTGGGACTTGCCGCTGTTCAAGTAGGAATTTTAAAAAGATTAGTAGTAATTGATTTATATGATGATAAAGGGCCAATTGTTATGATTAATCCAATTATTATAAAAACTAAAGGAAAAAGTGAAGTAGAAGAAGGATGTTTAAGC
The DNA here is from genome assembly GCA_947629855.1 of uncultured Clostridia bacterium. Next base: position 3,570 of record CANRFI010000052.1, on the reverse strand, counting down.
TTTCCAAATCAATTTGCTAAAGTAATTAGACCAGAAGAAGTAACAGCAGAGTATACAGATCGTAATGGAAAAAGAATGAGAGTAATTGCAAAAGAGCTATTAGCACAAGCTATATCTCATGAAGTAGACCACTTAAATGGAGAAGTTTTTATAGATAAAATTATTCCAGGAACATTAGAATATGTAGAACCAGAAGAAAAATAATGTAGAGAATCTATAGTAAAAGGAAGAAGCTAAATGGATGAAAGAGAAGAAATATTAAAAAAATCAACAAAAGATGGATACTCTGCAAAGAAATTAGAAATGATTCAAAAAATATTGAAATATAAAAGAAAAGGAATTTCAGATAATAAAATTTCTAAAATGGAAGATATTCCATTATGTCAAGGAAGCGTTTCTAAATATGTAAGAGAAGCAATTCAATTAGGTCTTATTACAAAAGATGAAATTGAATATGCAAAAAAACAAAGAGAACAAAAAGAAAAGGATAATGACCCTAATAGGATTAGAGTCTTAGCAGGACTTAAAAGAGGAGAATCAGATGCTGAAATTGCACAATATACAACTGTTCAATATGCTCAAATAAAGAATATAAGATTAAAACTAATAAAAGAAGGTCTTATTACACAAGAAGAAGTTGAAACAGCAAGAAAAAAAGCAAAAGAAGAAAGAGAGAAAAACAAAAAAAATCAAATAAAAAAAGCTAATATTGATGAAGAAACAATATTTCATTATTTAGTATTAGGGTATGATACAAAGGCTATTAAATATAAATTAGGCATTGAATTAAAAGAATATAAAAAAATTGTAGACAAATTTATAAAAGAAGAAAGAATTACTGAGGAAGAAATAAAAGAAGCTAGAATAAAAAAGGGAGAAGAAGACAAGAAAAAAGTATATGAATATCTAAATATGGGGAAAACACAAAGAGAAATAGCAAAAGAAATGGATGTTTCACAAACAGTAGTACAAACTTTACTAAAAAAAGTTAAAGCAGAATATCAGATTGATAATAAAGAAATTATGTCTTGGAAAAATCAACTTCCTACGAGTGTCGAAAATAAAAAAGAAGCTATTTTAGAAGGACTAAGACAAGGAATGAGTGTAGCAGAAATTGCACAAACTTATTCAAATCAGGGGTTAACAGAAGGTAATGTAATAGATTGGATTAAAAAATTAAAAGCAAAAGGAAAAATTACAAAAGAAGAAATTTTGCAAGCAAGACAAAATCGAAGAAAATATATAACAAATAAAGAACATTTAGAAGATGATGCTAAAATATTAGAATGTTTAAAAAAAGGATATATAGCAGAAGAAATTGCAAAAGTTATTTCTCGATCTACGAGCTATGTATATGTGCGAACAAGAAAAATGTGCAAAGAGGGAAAAATAACCAAAGAAGAGATAAGACAAGCACAAATGAATACAAGACAAAAAGAAAAACAACAGAAAAAAGAACAAGAAGAAAAAGAAAAAAGAGAAAAAGACATGCAAGTATTTAAACGACTAAAACGTGAAATAGACATCGAAGTTAGATTAGGAAAAAAACCTTCAGATGAACAAAAAGAAAAAATTAGAGAATACATCGATTTATGCCATGAAATATATAAAAAAGAAAAAATATCTATGTCAGAATTAGAATTCTTAGAAAGAGCAATGCAAAGAATTGAAATTAAATATGAAGATATTGTACAATATTCACGAAGATGCATAGAAATAGGGGAATACGCAAAGCCATTGACTATTATTCAAAAAAATAAAAAATTTCAGGTAGAACAACTTTCAAAAAAGCAAAAAGAAAAGTTACAATTATTAGAACAAACACTAGTAAATGCGTGTCGAGTAAATAGAGCAATACAATTAATTCAAAGAGGAAATACTGATACAAAAGTCATTTCACAAACTACAGGTTTATCTAAAGATGAAGCAAACATTTTAAAGATACAATTGATGAAAAAACAAGTCAGATTACTAAGTGTAATGTCAAGAAATAAAATTGTAGATAAATTGGTAAATTTTAAAGATCCAGAAATTATCAAACAAAAATATGGTATAACTGATTTCGAAATGGAAGACATGGTAGAACAAGCAAGTTGTAAAAGAGGAAATCCCGATAGTAATGATATTAAAGATAAAGTATTACAAGACAGCCGAATAAGAATAGAAATGTTACTTTTAAAATTAGGAAAAGAACCTGAACGTATTGCAAGAACATTTAATTTGGAATATGAAATGTTTCAAATGGATGTACATGCTGCATTAGAGTTTGGTCTAATAAAGCCAGAAGAACTTAATGGAATTGATCCTTTAAGTAAACGGTAATTTAAATTTAAAGCAAATGGAGAGGATTTTATGAATATTGTTTTTATGGGTACACCAGATTTTGCAAAAGAAAGTCTGGAAGCAATATATAACGAAGGACATAACGTTATAGGAGTTGTAACAAACCAAGATAAACCAAAAGGTCGAGGAATGAAATTGTTGCCATCAGAGGTAAAACAATTTGCATTAGAAAAAAACTTGAAAATTTATCAACCAGTAAAAATAAAAAACAACGATGAATTTATTTCAGAAATTAAAAATCTAAATCCAGATGTAATTTGTGTAGTAGCTTATGGAAAAATATTACCAAAAGAAATATTAGAAATTCCAAAGTATGGATGTATAAATGTACACGCATCCCTACTTCCAAAATACAGAGGTGCTGCACCAATACAATGGGCGGTTTTAAATGGAGATAAACTAACTGGAGTTACAACAATGTATATGGACGAAGGTTTAGATACAGGTGATATAATTTTAAAAGAAGAAGTAGAAATAGGAGAAAATGAAACAACAGGAGAACTTTGGGAAAGACTTTCAAAAATTCGGAGGTAAACTTTTAGTAAAAACTTTAAAACAAATTGAAACAAATTTGGTATCTAAACAGAAACAAGGAAACGACTTTACTATTGCACCAATGCTTTCAAAAGAGATAGCTAAAATTGATTGGAAAAGTAAAACAGCACAAGAAATTAAAAACCTAGTAAGAGGACTTAATCCAATAATGGGAGCATATACATATTTAAACGGTAAAAAGATTAAGTTTTGGAAAGTAGATATAGCTAAAGAAGATGAAATTACTATAGAAAATTTAAATTTTTTAAAAAATGGAACTGTACTTGTTTCTGATCCAAAAGATGGCATATTTGTAAAAACAAAGGAAGGTATTTTAAAAGTTTTAGAAATTCAAGGAGAAAATGCTAAAAAGATGTCAATACAGGATTTTTTAAGAGGAAATAAAATTAATGAATTTGATATATTTGAATAAAAAAAGTATAAAAACGCTTTATAAATTATAAAGTGTTTTTTATATTCTACAAGAATAGGAAAATATTACAAATATATTACATTTTAATAACAATATTGAAAAGAGAAATAGTCTATGTTAAAATTAGAATGTAAATATATAATACAAACATTACATAATTAGCATATGAACAAAAAAATAAACAAAAGAAAGACTAACTATTAATTGTCAATAAGATTATTAAAATTTTTTTAATAATTTTATATAGATAAAAATTTGCA
>CANRFI010000051.1 GCA_947629855.1 uncultured Clostridia bacterium | reverse complement strand
TAGATTTAATTTGCATTGAATAGTACCATACTAAAGCTATAATTGCTATAGCCGCAATTCCTATAATAAGCCAAGTCCAAGCAGTTGAATTCATACCCATAAATGTAGTATCTGTTGTAGCAGTTCTAGTAGCAGTATAATTATTGTTCATCATACCTTCGGTTGTATTGTTGTTTGTATCTTTTTGAGTATTGTTATTATCACCATTTTCCATCATTGTATTTCCAACATTATTTAAACCTTCACTCATATCGTTTGTTGCATCTTTAGAAGTATTAGAAATATCATTTACAGCATTTTCAACAGCATTTTCAGCACCACCTACTACATTTCGAACATCATTTACAGCATCCTTCATACCGTCATCATTTGCTAAACAAATAGAAAAAGAAAATATGGCAGTAACAAGAATAATAAAACTGATTAATAATTTTTTGTACATAAAATTATCCTCCTATTTTAAATTTAAATAAACTTATATATTTTCATATTTTAATATGAAAATAAAAATATATTATTATTATTGAAAAAAATAGAAAAAATATACATACAAAAATTTCAAAAAAAAAACTCTCAAAAATGAGAGAATATATAATTATTAAAAATTATTTTTTTAATCTAATTAAAATTGCAATTGATAATAAAATTAAAAGAATTCCAATTACAATTAATAATATATTTAAAATATCAGATAATTGTAATCCATCATTAGAAGTTGTTGAATCAATATTGGTAACAGTAGCAGGTAAATCAGTTGAAACAGATGAATTACCTATTGCATTATTATTGTAAACATTACCATTATTTGTATTTACATTATAGTCTTCTGTTTCATCATCATCATCGGTTGTATCAATAGTATTAGTTGAGTTAGAATTAGTATCAGTAATATTAGTTGTTAAATCAGTGTCATCTGTCATATTTAATTCAACTGCATAACAAGAACTAAATCCTAATAAGAAAAATATCATTACTAAAATAAAAATTATTTTTTGTATTTTCATTGTAATAACCTCCATTTAACCAAAACTGGTTCTTTCTTTTGTTTCTTCTAATATCATAACACAAAGTAAATAAAAATGTCTAGTAAATTTTAAAAATTAATGTAAAATTTGTTAAAATATTAAAAAAATAATAATCTTTCTATATAAATGAAAGATTATTATTTTTAATTAATTTTTAATTTTCTACTTTTTCTGATGTTGTAGTAACAGTTGCTGGTTCTCCACCAGGTCCTACATATGTAGATTTTCCGAATGCTATAATCATATAGAATATACTTGGTAAGAAGTAAAGGCCAACAGCCCATGCGCCATCTTTTCCAAAAGATTTAGCAAGTTTATATGCTAGAACAGCCATTAAAACAACTGATGCTATCCATCCAACAAATGGTATTATTGTTGCAAGTAAAATAAATAGTAACCAAGGTGATAATCCAGAAATTTTAAATAGAATTACATAATTGTAAATAGGAATAATTGATTTCCATCCTTTTTCTCCAGCCTTTGTAAATAATTTCCATTGAGCAACAATTTGAATAACAGCAATAGCAATAATAACAATTGAATAAGCCCCTAAAAAAGCAGTAAATCCTGCTAATGCATAAGCAGATGAATCATATCCATAATAGTTGTATCCCATAACAATTCCTCCTTTTATTTTATTATTTATAGTATCCCACTTTTTTACAAAAATGTCAATAAAAAACATAAATTGACAAAAAAAAATAAAATTTTCAAAAAGCATTGTATTAAAATTTTGTGTTTGATATAATTTAAATAGTAACTTAATATATTTATATAAATTAGGAGGAGAATTATGCAAGAAATAGAAGATGAAGAAGTTAATTGCTCTTGCAGAGCAAACAAACAAGATGAATTTATAAAAAGGCTTTTTTCAGAATATAAGCAAGATAAAGATAATTTAATTCAAATGTTAAATGAAATCCAAGAACATTATCGGTTATGTACCAATGGATGCACAAAAAGAATTATCAGAATTTTTATCTATACCAATGGCAGAAATTTATGGAGTTGTTACATTTTATTCTAGATTTTCATTAAAACCAAAAGGAAAATATAATATATCAGTATGTCTAGGAACAGCATGTTTTGTTAAAGGTTCTCAAAAAATAATGGATAGATTACTAGATAGATTAAAAATTCGGACCAGGGGAAACAACACCTGATGGGATGTTTTCAATTGAAGAAACAAGATGTGTGGGAGCTTGTGGATTAGCACCAGTATTTACAGTAAATGGAGAAGTATATGGAAAAGCAACAGTTCAAAAATTAGATCAAGTCCTTGATGAATTAATGAAAAAAAAATAAATTAACGTTTAAGGAGGAAATTCAAATGAAGACAATAGAAGAGATTAATGAGATAAGGGAAAATAAGCGAAAAGAGTTAGAATTAAGAGTAAATACAAAATCAGATACTCGCCAAAAACATATTTTAGTTTGCCATGGTACTCGGGTGTACTTCTTCTAAGTCACCTCAGATTTTAGAAGAATTTAAAAGGATTTTAAAAGAAAAAAACATTGACAACGTTAGAGTAATAAAAACTGGTTGCTTTGGATTATGTGCTAAAGGTCCAATTGTAATTATTCGACCAGAAGATACATTTTATGCAATGGTAAAACCAGAAGATTGTGAAGAAATTATACAAACACATATCATTGAGGGTAATAAAGTAGAAAGATTACTTGCAAAAGATATTGATGGTAACAAAGTAAATGCTTTAGATGAGTTAACTTTTTATAAAAAGCAAAAAAGAATTGCATTAAAAAATTGTGGTATAATAAATCCAGAAGAAATTGACGAATACATAGCATTTGATGGGTATAAAGCTTTAGAAAAAGTTTTAAAAGAAATGAAACCTGAAGAAGTAATTGAAGAAATAAAAAAATCTGGACTTCGTGGTAGAGGAGGAGCAGGTTTTCCAACTGGCAAGAAGTGGGAATTAACAAGAGCATATGAAAACGAGCAAAAATATGTTGTATGCAATGCAGACGAAGGAGATCCAGGAGCTTTTATGGATAGAAGTATATTAGAAGGAGATCCACATTCTGTATTAGAAGCAATGGAAATTGCAGGATATTGCATAGGAGCCAATAAAGGATTTATTTATGTAAGAGCAGAATATCCAATAGCAGTAAAAAGATTAAAAATTGCAATTAAACAAGCACAAGATTATGGAATTTTAGGAAAAAACATATTTAATACTGGTTTTGATTTTGATATTGAAATTAGATTAGGAGCAGGAGCATTTGTTTGTGGAGAAGAAACAGCATTATTAGAATCTATTGAGGGAAAACGTGGTCAACCAAGATTAAAACCACCATATCCAGCAGAAAGTGGCTTATGGGGAAAACCAACGTTAATAAATAATGTTGAAACATATAGTAATATTGCACAAATTATTTTAAATGGAAGTAACTGGTATTCTTCTATTGGAACAGAAAATTCAAAAGGAACAAAAGTATTTGCACTAGGAGGTAATGTAAATAATATTGGTTTAGTAGAAGTACCTATGGGAACAACCTTAAGAGAAATTGTTTATGATATAGGTGGAGGCATACCAAATGGTCGAGATTTTAAAGCTGCTCAAACAGGTGGACCATCTCGGAGGATGTATTCCAAAAGAACATTTAGATACACCAATAGATTATGAATCTTTAAAAGAAATTGGTTCTATGATGGGATCTCGGTGGACTTATTGTTATGGATGATACAAAATGTATGGTAAGCTTAGCAAAATTTTATTTACAATTTACTGTAAGTGAGAGTTGTGGTAAATGTACACCTTGTAGAATTGGAACTAAAAGAATGTTAGAAATATTAGAAAAATTATGTGATGGAAAAGGTTCAGAGGAAGACATATATAAATTAGAAAAACTAGCAATTAATATTCAAAAAGCGAGTGTATGTGGATTACGGACAGAGTGCACCAAATCCTGTAATTAGTACCTTAAGATATTTTAGAGATGAATTTGAAGAACATGCAATAGACAAAAATTGCAGAGCATTGGAATGTAAGGCAATGTCAAAAATTATAATAAACGAAGAAAAATGTAAAGGTTGTGGCTTATGTCAAAAACATTGTCCAGTTAATGCAATCGAAGGAGAAGGAAGAGAAAAAAGAAAAATTAATCAAGATAAATGTATTAAATGTGGCACTTGTTTAACTAATTGTCCATTTAAAGCGATAGGAAGTTAAAAATATAAAAAACAAAGGAGAAATGAAAAATGGGAATATCAATTGTTTTAATTTTAGTATTAATAAGTTTTATTTATAATATAGTGAAGAAAAATAATATAAAGTTAAATATTTTATTTTGTATGATACCAATCATTTTAACAGGAGTTTCTATTTTCTTTACTTGTTACTATAGTAATGGAACTTCATCAGTTTCAAGTAATATTAATTTTATCTCTTGTATTTTATCTTTAATTTTTGCAATAATAGGAATTTTGCTATTAATAAAAGATAGGAAAACAATTAAAACAAGAAAATCATTTTTATTAATTGGTATGGTTATAGCATATATATGCATTATGGCGCTAACTTTACCAAAATATCAAATAATTCAAACAGGAGATTATTTAAGAACAATGTATATTACAACTATTAGTATTGGATTATTATTTATATTACAAATAAACTTATTTGTAGATTTATTTAGCAACAATACAAATGAAAATACAGATAAAAAGGAGTGAAAATATGGAAAATAAGACGGTTCATTTAAGTATAGATGGTAAATCTATAGAAGTAGAAGAAGGAACAACAATCTTAGAAGCTGCAAAACAAGCTCAAATTGACATTCCAACTTTATGCTTTTTAAAAGATATTAATGAAGTTGGAGACTGTAGAATGTGTATTGTAGAAGTAGAAGGAAGAAGAGGATTTGCTACTTCTTGTATAGAAAAAGTACAAGAAGGAATGGTAGTCCATACAAATACACAAAATGTAATAGATGCAAGACGAGTTGTTTTAGATTTAATTATTTCAAACCATAAAGTGGATTGTTTAACTTGCAGTCGTTCTGGAAATTGTGAACTACAAAACTTAGCAAGAAGATTTAATATACAAGACATAGAATTTAAAGGAGAAATGACAGAACATAAAATTGATGATTTATCTCCATCAATTGTAAGAGATTTTAATAAATGTATTTTATGTAGAAGATGTGTAGCTACTTGCAAAAAAGTTCAAGGGATAGGTGCAATTGATTGTATTAATAGAGGATTTGAATCTTGCGTTTCAACTGTTGGAAATAATAGTTTAAATGATGTAAACTGCACTTTCTGCGGACAGTGTATTGAAGCTTGTCCAACTGGAGCCTTGCACGAGAAAGAAACAACTCGGAGAAGTATGGGAAAAATTAAAAGATCCAGATTGTTTTGTTATAGCACAAACAGCACCAGCTATTAGAGTAGCCCTTGGAGAAGAATTTGGAATGAAGATAGGAAGCAATGTAACAGGGCAAATGATAACAGCATTAAAAAGACTTGGATTTGATAGAGTATTTGATACGAATACAGGTGCAGATTTTACTATTATGGAAGAAGCAAATGAATTTGTAGAAAGATTTCAAAATAATGATAATCTTCCTATGATTACCTCTTGTAGTCCAGGATGGGTTAAATACATAGAAATGAATTATCCAGAGTTATTACCACATCTATCAAGTTGTAAATCACCTCATGAAATGTTTGGAGCACTTTTAAAATCATATTATGCTAAAAAAGAAGGAATTGACCCAAGCAAAATGTATGTTGTTTCTGTTATGCCTTGCATTGCAAAAAAATTTGAAAGACAAAGACAAGAAATGAAAAATAATGGACTTTATGATGTAGATAATGTAATTACTACACGTGAACTTGCAAGAATGATAAAACAAGCAAATATTGATTTTGTTCAATTAGAAGATAGTAAATTTGATGATCCTATGGGAGAAGCAACTGGAAGTGGTGCTATTTTTGGAACAACAGGAGGTGTTATGGAGGCAGCTCTTCGTACTGCTCAAGATACTTTAACAGGTGAAAATTTAGAAAAAATAGAATTTGAAGAAGTGCGTGGAGGAGATGGAATTAAAAGAGCTACTGTAAATATAGCAGGAAAAGATATAAAAGTAGTTGCAGCAAGTGGACTTTCAAATGCCAAAACAATATTAGAAGAAATAAAGTCAGGAAAAGCTGATTATCAATTTGTAGAAATTATGGCATGTCCAGGTGGATGTGTAATGGGTGGAGGACAACCAATTAAAAGTTCTAAAATTCGTTCAGAAATTGATGTAAGAAAATTAAGAGCAGATAGCTTATATTCAATAGATGAAAAAAGTCATATTCGTAAATCTCATGAAAACCCAATACTTAAAAAAATTTATGAAGAATATCTAGAAAAACCAGGAAGTTATCGTGCAGAAAAATTATTACATACAACTTATCAAAAAAGAGAGAAATATAATATTTAAATTTTAGGTAATTGCGAAACTAAATTTTGAAATAAGGATGACATAAAAAAAGATAATACAAAATTAAAAAAAGGAGTAGC
>CANRFI010000050.1 GCA_947629855.1 uncultured Clostridia bacterium | reverse complement strand
GAAAAAGCAATAGAAATAATAAAGCAAATGAGTATGGATGAAAAAGAATGGGAACTTTATACTTCTAGACAAATGGCTATATTAGATTACAATACTGGTATGAAAAATGCAAGAGATGAGGGAATAAATGAAGGAATAAAAAAAGGAGTACAACAAGGAAGAAATGAAGGAGAAAAAATTGGAGAAAATAAAGCAAAACTAGAAATAGCCCAAAACTTACTAAAATTAGGAATAAATATAGAAGATATACAAAAAGCAACAGGACTAACACGGAGAAGAATTAGAAAAAATAAAAAAAGAAAATTTAGTTTAATAATTATTAAATACATAACAAATAAAATTCTAAGTAATAGTTTATTAATAATCAATTACTTAGGATTTTTTTGTAATATAAACAATATACTTGTAAAAACAAAAAAAATAGTGTAAAATAGCAATATAATGTAAATAATTAAAACAAGAGAAATTATCTTAAAAAAGAAAGAAGAGAAAAGTTTTGAAAACTTTAGTAATCAAAAAAGAAGATTTAAGATATAATATCAAACAAATAAAAGAACTTGTAAATAAAATAGGAAAAGATGACAAAGGAAATCCAGTTCAAATAATAGCAAAGTTAAAAGAAGATGCATATGGATTAGGATTAATTGAATATACAAAATTTTTAATAGAAAATGGAATTTCTTTTTTTGCTGTGGAAACAATAGAAGAAGGAATAACTTTAAGAAAATCAGGAATAAAAGAAGAAATTTTAATGTTTTTTCCAACTGCTATAAAAGAAGATATTGAACTTTTAGTAGAAAATAATATAATAGTTTCATTAGGATCAAAACAAGATGTAGAAGTAGCAAAGCAAGTAGGAAAAGAGCAAAAAAAACAAATAAAAGCACATCTTAACATAGACACAGGAATAGGAATAAGAGGATGGTCTTATCAAAATAGAGAAGAAATGATAATTGCATTAAAAGATGCGCAAAATATAAAAATAGAAGGAACTTTTTCTGAATTTGTAAATAGCACAAATGACGATAAATACACTAAACTTCAATTTCAAAGATTCTTAGATGTAATAGAAGTCTTAAAAATGAATGATATTCAAACAGGAATACTTCATATATGTGATGATTCGGCATTTCTAAAATATACAAATATGAATTTAAATGCAATAAGAATTGAAAAAGCATTTTTAGGAGAAGTAGAAAATAAAACATCAATTTTATTTAGAAAAGTAAAATATTTAGAAACTCGGAATATCAGAAATAAAACAACTAATGAAGGGATTTTACTTAGAAAAAAATAAAATAAAAAAAGATATAAGAATTGCTATTATACCATATATATGTGAAGGAAAAATATCATCAGAGCAAATTATAATCCAAAATAATAAATGCAAAATATTAGGAAATATAGAAAGCAATATTATATGCGATATTGGAGCAAAAGATATAAAAATAGGAGAAAAAGTAATATTTCCAATTTCAATATATGATAAAACCAATTTACCTATTAGAAGGGAGTACAGATAAAATGGAAGAACAAAATCAAGAAAAAGAATTAAAACAAGGTTTCTTTAAAAAAGTATGGAATTCAATTGTAAAAATTGAGAAATATCCAGATATGGCAGCAGAAGGGTTAGGACGAGCTTTTATTTATATTTGCAAATTAGTTGCTATTTTAGCAATTGTACTTTGTTTAGGAATTATGTATCAAACATATCAAATGCTTCAAGAAGGAATTTCTTATTTACAAAACGAATTTCCAGAATTTTCATATAGTAATGGGATTTTAGATGTTCATTCAGATGAAAAAATTACAATTTCAGAAGATGATTCCTATGTAGGAAGAACTATAATTGATACAAAAGTACGGAGATGAAGAAACTATTAATAATTACATTAAAGAAGTAGAACAAGCTGGTAGTGGAATGATAGTATTAAAAGACAAAGTTATTCTAAAAAACGGCGCAATATCTGGAACAATTAGTTACAATTATAGTGAAATTTTAGGACAGATGGAAATAAAAGAATTTACAAAACAAGAAGTCATTAATTATGCAAATAGTAGTCAAGTAATTAGTTTATATGTAAGCATATTCATTACAATATTTATTTATAGTTTTATGATGTACTTAGTAACAACATTATCAAATGCACTATTTTTAAGCGTATTTGGATATTTAGCAGCTTGGATAGCAAGAATAAAAATGAGGTTTGTTGCAATATTTAATATGTCAGTTTATGCACTTACATTATCAACTATATTAAACATCCTATATATTGCAATTAATATATTTATTAATTTTGATATGGAATATTTCCAAATCATGTATGTATCAGTAGCAGCAATTTATTTAGTAGCGGCAATCTTTATACTAAAGACAGAGTTTTTAAAAAGACAAGCTGAATTGATGAAAATCGCAGAAGCACAAGAAATAGTAAGAAGAGAATTAGAACAAAAAGAACAAGAAGAAAAAGAAGAAAGAGAAAAGAAGGAAAGACAAAAAAAAGATAGAGAAGAAGAAAAAAAGGAAAAAGATAATAATGTAGGAGGAGAACCAGAAGGTTCAAAAGCTTAAAAATGTGTAATAAACAAGGAGGAAAATATGAGTTCAAATAAAGATAAATCAAAAGATAAAAAAGAAAATGAAAAGCTTTGGCTATTACTAATTCTATCAATAATACTAATTGTACTTGTTACAGGATTAGTAATGTTTTATATGAATAATAAAGAAAAAGAAGATGAAAAAACATTAGCCTATACAGATTTAATTAAAGAATTATCTTATGGCAATATCGAGAAAATTGAAATGACAGTTGGAAGTACAACATTAAAAGTAAAACAAAAAGATGTAGAAGAAGAAAAAACAACGATTATTCCAAACACAGAAAGTTTTATGGAATTAGTACAACAAAAGGTAGCAGAAGGAAATGAAATTGAATTAATTCAAAAACCAAGGAGTTTATTGTCACAAATACCTTCTTTCATAATATCATTTTTACCAACTGCTATAATGCTTGCTTTGTTTATTATGATTTTTAAAATGCAAGGATTAGGAGAAAAAGGCAAAGTATATGATGATACAGAAAGAAAAACAAAAGTAAAATTTGATGATGTAGCAGGATTAGATGAAGAAAAAGAAGAATTAGTTGAAATTGTAGAGTTTTTGAAAAAGCCTGAAAAATTCACTAAAATGGGAGCAAAAATCCCTAAAGGAGTCTTATTATATGGAAAGCCTGGAACAGGTAAAACCTTAATTGCAAAAGCAATTGCAGGAGAAGCAGATGTACCATTTATATCTATGAGTGGTTCTGAATTTATTGAGATGTTTGCAGGACTAGGAGCCTCTCGTGTTAGAAAACTATTTGAAAAAGCGAGAAAACTATCTCCTTGTATTGTATTTATAGACGAAATTGATGCCATTGGTTCAAGAAGAACATCAAATAGTGGAGCAGAAACAGAAAACAATCAAACATTAAACCAACTATTAGTAGAAATGGATGGATTTAGTTCAGAGGAAACAATAATTGTTTTAGCAGCAACTAATAGACCAGAAATGTTAGATAAAGCATTATTAAGACCAGGAAGATTTGACAGGCAAATTACTATTCCAACACCAGATTTAAATGGAAGATTAGAAATTTTAAAAATTCATAGTAAAGATAAGAGAATATCAGATGATGTTAATTTAGAAAGTATTGCAGAAGATACAGCAGGATTTACAGGAGCAGAACTTGCAAATATTTTAAATGAAGCAGCCATAATTGCAACAAAAAGGAAACACGAAGACATTGAAAGAGATGATATTGAAGAAGCAGTTAAAAAAGTAACCGTAGGACTAGAAAAACGTGCTAGGGTTATATCAGAAAAAGATAAAAAATTAACAGCATATCATGAGGCAGGACACGCAGTTGTAAGCAAATACTTACCAACACAAACAGATGTAAAAGAAGTATCTATCATCCCAAGAGGTGTTGCAGGTGGATATACAATGTACAAATCAGATGAAGATAAATACTATATATCTAAAACAGAAATGAAGGAAAAATTAATTGCATTGTTAGGCGGAAGGGCAGCGGAGAAACTGGTATTAGATGATATTTCAACAGGTGCAAGTAATGATATTGAAGTTGCAACTAAAATAGCAAGAGATATGGTAACAAAATACGGAATGAGTGATAATCTAGGACCAATTGACTTCCAAGGAAAAGAACCTTATGAAATGCAATTATTCGGAGAAAATATTGGAGATAAAATAGGACAAGAAGTAAAAGAACTAATAGATAACGCATATGAAGAAGCTCAAAAATTATTAAAAGAGCACAGAGACAAACTAGATAATATAGCAGAAACTTTATTACAAAAAGAAAAAATTAATGAAGAAGACTTTAAAAAGTTTTTTGAATAAAAAATGTCGTCAAAAACGACATTTTTTGTTATATATAGAGTAAACTTTTTTTGAAAATATTACAAAAATATTACAAATATTAAGAACAGATTACAATTGATAATTTTCCTAAAAAAGTATTTACAAGAAAAAATTAGTATGTTAAAATTCAAGTATACTTGTAGTAACAAATCGACATAAATTAGACAAACGAAAAGGGGAGAAAAATATGATGAAAATAATTAAAAGAATGTTAATACTATTATTAATGGCTTGCTTAGCAATAGGACTATTAATTGGAAAAGTACAAGCAGCAGAACTAAAAGTAGAAAAAAGTGTTACATCAACAAATGGTAGTATAAGTTTTACTATTACAGGATTAACTTTAGATAGTGGATCAAATTACGAATGGGCAATTGAGACTAACAATAATACTGATACAATTACTGATTGGTATGATGTAACAGCACCAGATTATCAATTAGGAAAAGTTGAAATCACAGTGAGCATAGACAATGAAAAACAATTAGAAGTTTTAAAAAAGAGTAATATAGGTTATATTTCAATCAGAAAAAAGGGTGAAACAACAAATAAAATTCTAAGTGCTAAACAGGTTGACTTAGAGTTACCATTAATGAAAGCATTTACTATTACAAGAAGCAAATTTTATGATAGAAATGTTCCAGATAATCCAGCATATGAAGTAAATGGACCATATGGACTTGAATATAGCAATATACAATTTTGCTTTGAAAGAATAACAGATGCAAGTGTTGTAAATGGATATATAGATCAAGATCATGATTTAAGTGGATTAAAATTAAAAGGTAAAAGCGATATACCAGCTAATTCTAATACAAATTGGAAGTCTCTAGAAAATATTGTTACAGATCAAGGAGTAATAAAGAATAAATATTTACCATTGACAGATGGACTATACTATATTTGGTTTAAAGGCAGTAGCACAGGAGTTAAAACTGTTTATGGACAAATGGTAGTAGAAGTTGGAGAAGTAAAAAGAATAGAAAAAGAAGAAGATAAGGACAAAAACGATACAGACAAAGGAAACACAAACAGTGACGGTAATACTAATAAAGGCAATACAAATAGTGGCAATACTAACAAAGGAACTAATACCAACAAGAATGGAATTTCTGGTACAAATACAAATCAGCAAAAATCTAATACTCAAAATACAAAAGATCCAACTGTTGCACAAAAGACTTTACCACAAACAGGAATTAGCATTGGAATAATATTTATTATTACATTAGTATGCATATTGGGAATAATAGGTTATGTTAAATTACGCTATTATAATGATATAAAATAAAAAATCAATAAGTTAAACTTATAGAGTTATATTTCAACAACGAAGTATAACTCTAATTTTTTGACAATCTTTTTTATTTGATGTAAAATCTATCATAGAAAGAGGGTATGCAAATGACAATAAAAGATTTAATTGATAAAGCAACAGTAGAACTAAAAACAAAAAAAATAGATAACCCAAAATTAAAATCAAGACTTCTTATGCAATTTATATTAGATAAGCCAAGGCAATATATTGTAGTAAACGATAATAAAGAATTAACAAAAATGCAAGAAGAAAAATATTTTTATTACATACAAAAATTAATAAAAGGTACACCACTCCAACATATTACGCATAGTCAAGAATTTATGAAAATGAATTTTTTTGTAAATGAAGATGTTTTAATACCAAGACCAGACACTGAAATATTAGTTGAAGAAGTAATAAAAATAGCAAAAAAAATACAAGCAAAAAACATATTAGATTTATGCACAGGAAGTGGAGCAATTGCAGTATCACTTGCAAAATATATAAAAAACAGTAAAATAACAGCTATTGATATAAGCAAGAGAGCAATTGAAATTGCAAAAAGAAATGCTAAAAAAAATGAAGTAGAAAATCAAATTAAATTTTTAGAATCAGACTTATTTACAAATTTACCAAAAGAAAAATTTGACATTATTGTATCAAATCCACCTTATATAAAAAAACATATAATAAAAATGCTAGATAAACAAGTACAGAATGAACCTGAAATTGCTTTAAATGGAGGAGAAGATGGATTAGACTTTTATAGAAAAATTATTAATCAAGCTTGTGAATTTTTAAAATATGAAGGTTATTTATGTTTAGAAATTGGATATGATCAAAAAATAGAAGTAATTGATTTGATTGAACAAGAAGATAAATATACTAATACTTATTGCAAAAAAGATTTATATGGAAATGATAGAGTAATTATAACAAAGGT
>CANRFI010000049.1 GCA_947629855.1 uncultured Clostridia bacterium | reverse complement strand
GCTCATCAAGAGGTAATATTTGTTCTAAATATTTTAATCTTTCTACCTCTTCTTCTAATAAAGTATATTCTTTACTTTTCTCTTCTTCACTAGGATTATAATTATATTTACTTTGATTTTGTTTCTTATATGCATCTATATAAACTTTATTTTGTTATTATGTTTACTGCTTTTGTTATTTATTGTTTGCAGATTTACATTGCTATTCCCTTAGTTTTTTATTTATGTTCCTTTATATATAATTGTTATTTTTTTATATTAATAGTAAACTCTCTCTATTGTTACTATATGACTATAATCTTTTATATAGTCTCAACTATCTTAGTAATTGACATTTTTTTGATAATTTTATTTTTTATTTTTTAATATTTTTCTATTATTTTTTTGTTTTTGTTTTTTATGTTATTTAATTTGTTTTATTTATTCCAATTTTTATCTTAATTTAAAATATTTTTTATTTACAATATTTAATATTATTTTTATTTAATTTTTTTATTTTTATCCTATTTTTATTTTTTTAATTTTTATTCTTCCTACTTATTTATATTTAATTTTTGAATAAAAATTATTTTTCATCTATATTTTATCTCTACTATAAATATCTTTAAATTCATTATTTTCTTTTCCTTCAATTAATATTTTTACTTTATTTACTTCCGTCAATTCTGTTAGAGTATTTACTATACTTTTTATCATATTTTCTTTTTCATTTTTATTTGCCTTTGAATAATTTAAAATTTCAGAAGAAAAATCTAAGACTACGCAATCATTTTCTAAATAAGTTTTATTTAATTTTGTATTTTCTGGAATTACCTTTTTATTTTTTTCGTTTTTAGGACCTTCAATTAATAGATTAATAAGTTTTTCATATGGATTATTAATAATTTCTTTAATATCAACTAACCTTGCTTCTGGATTTAATCCTTCTTCTTCTTTCAATGGAAAATATAAACTAACAATTGTCTGTCTTTCTTGTTCTTCAGTAATTTCTGCTTGAGGGGTATATTCTTCTAACATTGTTTCTTGAGATTTATTTCTATAATATTGTAGTAAAAAGTACCCTCCTATTAATATAACAATTAGTGCTATCAAAAACACTATAATTATTCTCTTGTTTTTCATAACAAATCCTCCTTGTTCTTTTATATATTAAATATACTATTAATTGTTTGTCCATTTTAGAACATTTTTCTAAAATTTCTTTACAAACTCTAAGGTGTTTTTGGGTCTCATTCTAAAAATTCCTAATTTTTCCCATTTGACAAAACGCTATTTTCCGTATAAAATTAAAGTAGTGAAGTAGTTTTATACAGGAAGGAAGTTTTTTTTTATGGACATTATGAATAATAAAGATAATGTTTTACATGTAGGCCTTGATGTTGGTTCTACTACTGTAAAAATTATTGTAATGGATGAGTTTAAAAATACTATTTATAAAGATTATAAAAGGCATTTTTCAGATACTAAGAATACTGTTTGTAGTGTGCTTGAAGATTTGCTTACTAAATTTCCTCTAAATTCTTTTACTTTGGCACTTACTGGTTCTGGAGCAATGTCTGCTGCTAAGTTTTTGGGTGTGAATTTTATTCAAGAGGTGGTTTCTTGTAAACGTGCCGTAGAGAAATATATTCCTAGAACTGATGTTGTTATTGAACTTGGTGGCGAGGATGCTAAGATTATTTATTTTGATCAGTCTATTGAACAACGTATGAATGGTACTTGTGCTGGTGGTACTGGTGCATTTTTGGATCAAATGGCTTCTCTTTTAAATACAGATACTGCAGGCTTAAATGAACTTGCTAAGGGATATTCTACTATTTATCCAATTGCATCTCGTTGTCGGAGTTTTCGCGAAAACTGATATACAACCTTTAATTAATGAAGGTGCAGCAAAAGAAGATATAGCTGCTTCTATTTTTCAAGCAGTTGTTAACCAAACTATAAGTGGTCTTGCGTGTCGGTAGACCTATTCGTGGAAATGTTGCTTTTTTAGGTGGTCCTTTAAATTATTTATCTGAATTAAGAACAAGATTTATTGAAACACTTGGATTAAAAGATGATGAAATTATTGTACCAGAAGAAGCTCACCTTTTAGTAGCAAAAGGTGCTGCATTAGATTCTATTAATTCTAATATAATTACTACGGATGAATTAGAACAAAAAATAGAGAATTTAAAAAAATCTCAAGACAATACATCTTATCCTTTAGAACCTTTATTTAAAAGTAATGCAGATTATGAAGCTTTTAAAGAAAGACATAGTAAAGATACTGTTGAAAAAGTCCCTTTAGAAGGCTATGAAGGAGACTGTTATCTTGGTATTGATGCAGGTTCTACAACCACAAAATTAGTTTTAATTAATAAAGATGGTAAATTATTATATTCTTTATATGGTGGAAATGAAGGAAATCCACTTAAAAGTGTTATGAATATGTTAAAAGAATTATATAGTGTTTTACCAGAAAAAGCCATTTTAAGATATAGTGGTGTAACAGGTTATGGTGAAAAATTAATTCAAACAGCTTTAAATGTTGATTTAAATGAAATTGAAACTATCGCTCACTATACTGCCGCTAAAACTTTTGAACCTGATGTTACAAGTATTGTAGATATTGGTGGCCAAGATATGAAATACATTAGAATGAAAGATGGTTCTATCGACAATATTATGCTTAATGAAGCTTGTTCTTCTGGATGTGGATCTTTCATTGAAACTTTTGCTAAAAGTTTAAATTTAGAAATATCTGAATTTGTAAAAGAAGCAATTAATAGTAAAAGACCTGTCGATTTAGGTTCTAGATGTACTGTTTTTATGAATTCTAAAATCAAACAAGCCCAAAAGGAAGGTTACAGTGTAGGAGATATTTCAAGTGGACTTTCTTATTCAGTTATTAAAAATGCAATTCAAAAAGTTATGAAGGTAAGAGATGTTGAAACTCTTGGAAAACATATCGTAGTTCAAGGTGGAACCTTCTACAATGATGCTGTTTTACGTGCTTTCGAGCTAATTGTTGGTAAAAATGTTGTTAGACCAGATATTGCAGGTTTAATGGGTGCTTATGGTATGGCTCTTTTGTCCAAAGAACAATATGAATCAAATCTTGATATGGAACATAGAAGTACTATATTAAAGCCTGATGAAATTGATAAATTAGAAATTAAAATAACTCATACACGTTGTAACAACTGTGAAAATCATTGTAAATTAACTATTAATAAATTTAGTAACGGTCAAATATATGTATCTGGTAATCGTTGTGAAAAAGGCAGTGGAATTATTATAAAATCAAAAAAATTGCCAAACTTAGTTCAATATAAATATGAAAGATTATTTGATTACAAACCTTTAGATGAACAGTTTGCAATTAGAGGAACAATTGGAATTCCTAGAGTTCTTAATATGTATGAAGATTATCCATTTTGGTTTACTTTCTTAACTACCTTAGGTTTTAGAGTAATACTTTCTGAAAAAAGTACTCGTAAGACTTATGAAAAAGGAATGGAATCTATGCCATCTGAATCAGTTTGCTATCCTGCAAAACTTTCTCATGGTCATATTGAGAGTTTAATAGAACAAGGAATTAAAACTATTTTCTATCCTTGTATGCCATATTCTAGAAAAGAATATGAAAAAGCAGATAATCATTATAATTGTCCTATTGTTATTTCTTATTCTGAAGTATTAAAAAATAATGTAGAAAGTTTGAAAAAAAGTAACATAAAATTTATTAATCCATTTTTACCTTTTGACAAAAAGAACTTAGTCAAAAAAATTATGGAATTAGATGAATTTAAAGAATATAACTTTACTAAAGCAGAATTAATGGAAGCTGCTGAAAAAGCAGAGCAAGAATATCAAAAATGTAAAAAAGATATACGTGAAAAAGGATTGGATACTGTAAGATATTTAGAAGAAAATCATTTAAAAGGTATTGTTTTAGCTGGTCGCCCTTATCATATCGACCCTGAAATTAATCACGGAATTGATACTTTAATTACTTCTTTAGGCTTAGCTGTTTTAACAGAAGATAGTATTTCTGACAAATCAGAGGCAAAAAGACCTATTCGTGTTGTTGATCAATGGGTATTTCATGCAAGACTTTATGCTGCAGCTGATTTTGTTGGAAAACACGATTGCTTAGAATTAGTACAGTTAAATTCATTTGGTTGTGGTGTAGATGCAGTAACAACTGATCAAGTAGAAGAAATCTTATCTAGCTTTGGTAAAATGTATACTTTAATAAAAATTGATGAGGTAAATAACTTAGGAGCTGTTAGAATTCGTATTCGCTCACTTCTAGCTAGTATGAAAAAACGTGAACAAGAAAAAAAGATTGAAAAATTAGATGGCAATTATGGTATTAATAAAAAAATCTTTACAAAAGAAATGCGAAAAAATTATACAATTTTATTCCCACAAATGGCACCAATTCACTTTGAATTGCTAGAAACAGCTGTTAGGTCTACTGGTTACAAAGTAGAATTACTTCGAAATTGCACTCAAAAGACAGTAGAAACAGGATTAAAATATGTAAATAATGACGCTTGTTATCCATCAATTTTAGTCACTGGTCAAATGATTGAAGCACTTCAATCTGGAAAATATGATATTGATAAAACTGCTTTAATTATGTCCCAAACAGGTGGTGGATGTAGAGCTACAAATTACATAGGATTTATACGTAAGGCTTTAAAAGATGCTGGTTTTCCAAATGTTCCTGTAATTTCATTAAATTTTGTTGGAATGGAAAAAATGCCAGGATTTAAAATAACAGCACCTTTGATTGATAAATTAATGAAATGTGTAATTTATGGTGATTTATTACAAAAATTATTAGCTAAAAATCGTGCATACGAAGTAAATAAGGGAGAAACCCAAAAGTTATTTGATACTTGGATGGAAAAATGCAAAAAATCATTAGAACATTGTACAAATAAAGAATTTAAGCAAAGTATTTATGATATTGTAAATGATTTTGAAAAAATCGAACTAGATTTATCAAAGCAAAAACCAAAAGTAGGAATTGTTGGAGAAGTTCTAATAAAGTATCATCCATTTGGAAATAACTTTGTAGCAGACCTTTTAGAAAAAGAAGGTGCTGAAGTTATTCTTCCTGATTTTATGGGATTTGTTAAATTTATGGCAACACACCGTATTACTTTTAACAATTTATTAAATACCAATAAAACTTCTAGTAAAATTAGTAAAATTGCTCTTAATCTAATAAATATATATGAAAAAGATTTAAAAATTGCACTTGCAAATTCTAAAAAAGGCTATTTGCCTCCTTGTGATATATGGCATTTAGAAGATAAGGTAAAAGATATTTTATCAATTGGAAATCAAACTGGAGAAGGATGGTTTTTAACCGCTGAGATGATTGAATATATAGAAAATGGTATTCCAAATATAGTTTGTGTTCAACCATTTGCTTGTTTACCAAATCACGTTGTTGGAAAAGGTGTTATAAAAACTATTCGTGAAAAATTTCCAGAAGCTAATATTGCACCTGTTGATTATGATCCAGGTGCAAGTGAAGCAAATCAAGCAAATAGAATTAAATTACTTATGACTGTTGCAAAAGATAATTTAATTGCAAAGCAAAACGAAAAAAAGGCTATAGAAAAAGAAAATATATCTTCAACAGTTGATAGTAAGCAAAAAGAAACAGTTTAGAATAAGGAATATAATTATGGATAAAAACTATTATGATATATTACAAGTAAATAAAAATGCTTCTCCTGAAATTATAGAAAAGGCTTATAAAACTTTAGCTAAAAAATATCATCCTGATTTACAAGATAATTCTAATAAAAAACAGGCAGAAGAAATTTTAAAAGAAATTAATGAAGCATATGAAACTTTATCTGATCCAGAAAAGAAAAGATTATATGATGAAAAACTTCTTTCATATGAAAGATTGGAAGCAGAAAAGATAATGCAAAACGAAGATAGCAAAAAAGAAAAATATATAACTAATGATTTTTTAGAAAATAACAACGAACAAGAATTATTATATCAGCAAAAGCTTCAACAAAATTTAAAACAAGAAAGATTGCTAAAAGAAAAACAACAAATTATCTATGAACAACAATTAGAACAAGCAAGACAAAAAGCATATCATGATGCATACATACAAGATTTAAAAAATAGAGGTTATAAAATTAAATATAAAAAATCTATAAAAGATTACATAAAATTGTTTGTTTGTATTTTAATTGTTTTATCAATCTGTTTCATACTTTGGCAAATTCCTTTTATTCATAATTATTTTATAGATTTATACAATAATAACCCCTTACTAAAAGCAATCATAGATCCAATTATACATTTATTTTAAATATATAAAAAACGAAAGGAAATAAAATATTTACTTATTTCCTTTCGTTTTATTTTATATATCAAATGACATTACAAAATCTTCTGAATTTTCATCTATTTTCATAATAATAGTTTTTGTTACAGCTGTTTCATCTAAATTTTGGCTGTCGTCTGTAATATCTGATAGTGTAATTTGTTGTACATAATTTTGTCCTTGATTTGAAAAGTCTCCAAATTTGATTTTATAGTGTAATGGTAAGTTTTTTCTCATATATTCTTCAAATTTTTCTACACTATCAAAATTATTTTGTTTAAATGTTTCGTCTAATACATTATATGCTGCATTATAATCTCTGTTATTTAACATTTGTCTCCATTTATCAATATTCATCATTACTTTCATATTTTCATCTGACTTGTTATATTCTTCAGTAAATACGTCATTTGGTAATGTATAAGTATCCAATGTTAATGTAAATTCCATTGGTGCTGTTTCTTTGAATATATATAAATTTTCATATTGGTCTTTACACACATATTCCGTATAGTCTTCATATGAATTTATTAAATATTTACTAAACTTAATGTTTTGTATTTCTTCTCTATTACTATCTATATAGTGTTGATAATTATCAATATTTCCAAATCTTTTTTCAAAATATTCTTGGTCTAAATATTTCAAA
>CANRFI010000048.1 GCA_947629855.1 uncultured Clostridia bacterium | reverse complement strand
AAGAAAAGCAATAAACCAAATATTTAAATATTCTAATTTAATAAAGAAAATGTTAAATCAAGAAGAATTAGAAAAATGTAAAAAATTAATAGAAGAAGGAGGAGAAAAAGAAACAATGGAAAATTTTGAAAAATTTATCGTAGAACTTTTAGAAAACAAAATAAGAGAAGTTAGAAGAATAAGGAAAGCAAGAGAAAAAGCAATGACAGAAGGAATGGCAAAAGGAAGAAAAAAAGGAATTTTAAGTGTAGCGAAAAATATGGTAACAAAAAATATGGAAATAAAGGAAATAGAAGAACTAACAGGATTAATACAAGAAGAAATAGAAAATTTAGTAAAAAATGAAAATTGAAGAGCAAAAAATCAAAAAAAACTTGCAATATATTAAAAAATATAGTATAATCATTGTGTCAAAAGACATACCTTTTACTTAGCTAAAAGAAAAGCACCTAAAACTTTAAGCTCAGTTAAAGGATAAAAGAAAAAAATAGGAGGTGTAAAAAATGACAAAAGAAAGAAAACAAGAAGTCATCAATACTTATAAAAGAGAAGAAAACGATACTGGTTCACCAGAAGTACAAATCGCTCTTTTAACAGAAAGAATTAATGAACTAACAGAACATTTAAAAGTTCATAAAAAAGACAATCACTCAAGACGTGGTCTTTTAAAAATGGTAGGAAAAAGAAGAAATATGCTTAACTACCTAGCAAAAAAAGACATAAATCGTTATAGAGAAATTGTTGAAAAATTAGGATTAAGAAAATAAAATAACAAAGCCCAGTGCTTATTTTGGCATGGGCTTTTTATTCGTCATTTACAACAAGCAAAGTTTTAGATTAGTAGCTTGTATTCTGTATTAAATAAATTAATATAGAATAGAGGTTACCATCTAAACTTGCTTGAATAAAGAAAGGAAGGATTTATTATGTTTAAAACTTATGAAACAGAATTAGCAGGAAGGAAACTTGTAATTGAAACAGGAAAGATGGCAGGTTTAGCAAATGGAAGTGTATTAGTACGTTATGGAGATACTTGTGTATTAGTAAACGTAACAGCATCAAAAGAGCCAAGAGAAGGAATAGACTTTTTCCCATTATCAGTAGATTTTGAAGAAAAGTTATATTCTGTAGGAAAAATACCAGGAGGCTTCTTAAAAAGAGAAGGAAAACCAAGTGATAAAGCAATACTTACATCAAGAGCAATAGATAGACCACTTAGACCACTATTTCCAAAGGATTTTAGAAATGATGTAGTAGTTTGTGCAACTGTACTTTGTGTTGATCAAGATAATTCACCAGAAGTTGCAGCTATGATAGGAGCAGCATGTGCTTTGGCAATATCTGATATTCCATTTGGAGGACCAACAGCAGCAGTAAATGTAGGAATTGTAGATGGACAAATTATAATCAATCCAACAGAAGAACAAAGAGAAAAAAGTGATTTAACATTAACTGTTGCAGCAACAGAAAAGAAAATAACTATGATTGAAGCAGGTCGGAAACGAAATACCAGATGATTTAATGTTAGAAGCAATAAAGACAGCACATGAAGAAATTAAAAAAATCTGTAAATTTATAACAGAAATCCAAAAAGAAATTGGTAAACCAAAATTTGAATATATATCATTTGAAGTAGACCATAACATATATGAATTTATTGAAACAAACTTCAAAGATGAAATGAAAGAAAAAGTACAAGAAGTAGATAAGGAAATAAGAGATAACAATATAGATGAGTTAACAGCAAAAATTGAAGAAGCATACCAAGAACAATTTGGAGAAGAAGCACTTGAAGAACATAAGAGAGACATAGGAGAAGCAATTTATAAACTAGAGAAAAAATGTGTTAGAGAAATGATTTTTGTTGAACATAAAAGAGTAGATGGAAGAGCTTTAGATGAAATAAGACCACTATCTTGTGAAGTAGGTCTACTTCCAAGAACACATGGTAGTGCATTATTTACAAGAGGACAAACACAAGTATTATCAATTGCAACTTTAGGAATGATAAGCGAAGAACAAGTATTAGATGGAATAGATACTGAAGAATCAAAAAGATATATGCATCACTACAATTTTCCAAGTTATTCAGTAGGAGAAGCAAGACCATCTAGAGGACCAGGAAGAAGAGAAATAGGACATGGAGCATTAGCAGAAAAAGCATTAGTTCCAGTATTACCATCTAAAGAAGAATTTCCATATGCTATAAGAGTAGTATCAGAAGTATTATCATCTAATGGTTCTACTTCACAAGCAAGTATTTGTGGAAGCACATTAAGCTTGATGGATGCAGGTGTTCCAATAAAAAGACCAGTTGCAGGAATTTCAACAGGATTAGTAACAAACCCAGATAATGATGAAGATTACGTTATGTTAGTAGATATTCAAGGGTTAGAAGATTTCTTTGGAGATATGGACTTTAAAGTTGGCGGAACAGAAAAAGGAATCACAGCAATACAAGTAGATATAAAATGTGATGGATTAAGTTATGATATTATTAAAGAAGCATTTGAAAAAACAAGAATTGCAAGAAAACATATATTAGAAGATGTTATGGCTCCTGTTATTAGCAAACCTAGAGAAGACATTTCTAAATATGCACCAAGAATAGTAGGAACCCAAATTAAAGTAGAAAAAATAAAAGATGTAATTGGAACAGGTGGAAAAGTAATAAACAAGATTATTGAAGAAACTGGAGTTAAAATTGATATTGAGGAAGATGGACAAGTATTTATCTATTCAAATGACAATGAAAAAGCAATTCAAGCATTAGAAATGATTGAAGACATTGTAAGAGAAGTTGAAGTTGGCGGAATTTATTATGGAGAAGTAACAAGAATAATGAACTTCGGAGCTTTTGTAGATTTAGATTGTGGAGGAAAAGAAGGATTATTACATATTTCTAAAATATCAAAAGACAGAGTTAAAAATGTAAGTGATGTACTTCATATAGGAGACAAAGTAACTGTAAAAGTAATTGATATTGATGAACAAGGAAGAATAAATTTAAGTATGAAGGATTTTAATGATAGCAAAACAGAAGAATAAATATAAAATGAGGCATTTCTAAAATGCCTCTATTTGTTTGAAAAATATTTTAAAAACCTCTTTATTAATATAAGAAAATCATATATAATAAGTATGGAGGAAAAATATGGAGCAGAAGAAGAAAAAAAATAAATTAAGTTATTACATATCAATAGCTATTTTACTCATTATACTATACTTCTTATATCAATATTATCAGCAAAACAATTTTAATGACTTTATAAGAAGTGAGTCAAACTTGTATGCATCTCAATTTATAAGAGACAATGAAGTAAAATATACAGCAAAAAGAAGTTATAAAATTAATTCTCAAGATTTTAATGATGCAATGTTTTATAAAAAAATAAAAGTCAATAAAAATCAACCGTATAAAGTAACTTGTATGGTAAAGACAAGTAACGTGCAAGCAGAAAATGAAAATTCAGGAATAGGTGCCCAAATTTCAATTGAAGGTACTACTGAAAGATCTGTTGCTATATCAGGAACGCAAAATTGGCAAAAAATAGAGCTGATTTTCAATAGTAAAGATAGAGAAGAAGTAAATATTGGATTTAGACTTGGAGGATATTTAGGAGAAGCAAAAGGAGAAGCATGGTTTTCAAATTTTACAATTGAAGAGGGTATAAGTAATAATAGTGATGAATGGAAATTTGCTTGTTTTATTTTTAAGACAACAGATGTTACAATAAATGGCAAACAAATTAAATTATCAGTAACACAAAATGATATAAAAGATATAACTAATACAATTGGATTATTCGAAAAATCATGTACTAATTTATCAAATAGAAAAATGACAGCAAAATGTGATATTTATGAAATTAATACACCATTATCTAAATTATCTTATGATAATACTTTTCGGATACTATGTATCAGCAGAAGATATTGAGAGCCAAATAAAAGATGTAATTGAATCAAATGATTATGATCATATTTATGCAATAGTAAGACTTCGGAGATGAAGAACATGAAAAAGATATTGAAGTAAATGATTGGATAGGACTAGGCTCAATGGATTATTATGGAATAGGATTTTCTAATATAAGATTACCAAATGATTCACAAAGCTACGTATATAAATATAATTCTAATATTAATGTTTTTCCAGAAGAAGTTTTCTTACACGAATTTTTACATTCATTAGAAAGAAATGCAAAAGAATATGGGTATGAACGACCAGAATTGCATGATTACGAAAAATATGGATATAAAAATGAAAAACTAATTGGACAAAGACAATGGTATATGGACTATATGAACAAAGACATCAAAACAGCATCAGGAAAAATTGGATTACCACCTGAAATATACACATTAAAACCAGCTAAAAACAGTAACTTTAATTATTCTTATCAAATGAAAGAAGAATTTAAAGAACCTGAAAACATAATAGAGGAAATAAAAGAACTAATGGATAATTTGATTAATAAATTGAAAGGATTACAAAAAAATTGAAAGTATCAGAATTTAATTATGAACTACCAGAAGAATTAATAGCACAAACCCCAATTGAGAAAAGAGACGAATCAAGATTAATGGTATTGAATACTGGCAAACAAACAATAGAACATAAAAAATTTAGAGACATTATAGATTATTTAAAACCAGGAGATGTATTGGTTAGAAATAACACAAAAGTAATACCAGCAAGATTATATGGTACGAAAGAAACAGGTGCAAAAGTCGAATTTTTATTATTAAATAACATAGAAGGAGACATATGGGAATGTATTGTTAGGCCAGGAAACAAACTTCATATTGGGACAAAAGTCATATTTGGAGATGGATTATTAAAAGCAAATATTATAGATGTTATGCAAGGAGGAACAAGAAAAGTCCAATTTTATTATCAAGGCATTTTTAATGAAATATTAGATAAATTAGGACTTATGCCTTTACCACCATATATTCATAAAGAATTAAAGCAAAAAGATAGATATCAAACAGTATATGCAAAATATAATGGCTCAGCAGCAGCACCAACAGCAGGGTTACACTTTACAAAAGAACTTTTAAAAGAATTACAAGAAAAAGGAATTATTATTGCAGATGTAACTTTACATGTAGGAATTGGAACTTTTAGACCAGTTAAAGAAGAAACTGTTGAAGAACACAAAATGCACACAGAACATTTTTATATAAAGAAAGAAGATAGTGATAAAATAAATCAAGCAAAAAAAGAGGGAAGAAGAGTAATTGCAGTTCGGAACAACTTCTTGCAGAGTATTAGAATCAGTTGCAAATGAACAAGGATTAGTTGAAGCAGTAGAAAGCGATACAGGTATTTTTATCTATCCAGGTTACAAGTTCAAGTGTATTGATGGACTAATTACAAATTTTCATTTACCACAATCAACATTACTAATGCTAGTATCTGCTTTTGCAGGAAAAGAATATATAATGAAAGCATATGAAGAAGCAGTCAAAGAAAAATATAGATTTTTTAGTTTTGGAGATGCAATGATTATATTATAAAAAGAGGAGAGAAATAAATATAATGAAACCAGCAGTAACATATGAATTGCTACATGAATGCAAACAAACAGGAGCAAGAAGAGGAGTAATACATACACCACATGGAGATATACGGAACACCTGTATTTATGCCAGTTGGAACACAAGCGACAGTAAAATCTATAACTCCAGAGGAATTAAAAGAAGAAGTAAAAGCAGATATAATATTGTGCAATACATATCATTTATATTTAAGACCAGGAAGTAAAATAATTAGAGAAGCAGGACATCTGCATAAATTTATGAATTGGGATAGACCAATTTTAACAGATAGTGGTGGGTTTCAAGTATTTAGTTTAGGCTCATTAAGAACAATATTAGAAGAAGGTGTAGAATTTAAATCACACTTAGATGGTAGTAAGCACTTCTTTTCGCCAGAATCTGTTATGGAAATTGAAGAAGATTTAGGTGCAGATATTATTATGGCATTTGATGAATGTGTAAAATATCGGTGCAAACTATGAATATACTAAACAATCAATGGAAAGAACTACAAGATGGGCCAAAAGATGTATGATGGCTCATAAAACAACAAATACTCAAGCACTATTTGGAATTATTCAAGGTGGATTTTATAAAGATTTAAGAGAGAAAAGTGCAAAAGATTTAATAGATTTAGATTTACCAGGATATGCAATAGGAGGAATCAGTGTAGGAGAACCTAAAGAAAAATTTTTAGATATTTTAAATTACACTACACCAATGATGCCAAAAGAAAAACCAAGATATTTAATGGGAGTAGGAACGCCAGATTATTTAATTGAAGCAGTATTAGCTGGAATTGATATGTGCGATTGTGTTTTACCAACTAGAATAGCAAGAAATGGAACAGCTATGACATCTAGACGGAAAAGTTGTTGTTAGAAATGCAACTTATGAAAGAGACTTTACACCACTTGATTTAGAGTGTGACTGCTATACTTGTAAAAATTATACAAGAGCTTATCTTCGTCATTTAGTAAAAACAAACGAGATTTTAGGAGATAGATTATTATCAATTCATAACTTGAGGTTCTTGACTAATTTAATGGAAAAGGTTAAAATAGAAATAGAAAGAGATAATTTAGCAAATTTTAGAGATGAATTTTACAGAAAATACGGTTATATAAAATAATGGGGGTGCAATACAAATGAATTTAATTGAGGAAAGTTTTGTAAATAAAGAGGAGAAAAAAAGAAAAACATTAACAAAAGTTATATTAATATCTATCGCCTTAATTGTAATAATTATTATTTCAATAATTGCATATTTAATGTATCTAAGAGGTAATGTTTTAAGATTAACAATAGATGGACAATCAAATGAGAAACTAAAACAACTATTAGTAATTGAAGAAGATGGAACAATTTATGTGCCAATAAAAGAAGTTGCAAGTTATTTTGGATATGAAAGTTATAATGGAGAATATAGTGATAAATCAGAAATACAAAGTAAATGTTATGTTCAAAGTGAAAACGAAGTAGCAAATTTTGAATTAGGACAAAATAAAATATATAAACTTGATTTAACCAAAAACAATGCCGATTATGAATATCTATATATGAAACAACCTGTAAAATCAATGGGTGGTGTACTATATGCTACAACAGAAGGAATTGAAAAAGCATTTAATTTAAGTTTTCAATATGACCAAGAAGCAAATGAAATAACAATTTTAACAATGCCATATTTAAACCAATATTATTCAAACATTATATTAGACTATGGATATGTTGCATTAAGTAGCGAATTTGTAAATCAAAAGACAGTTTTAAACAATCAATTAGTTGTACAAAAAGGTCAAAGCAACAAACAATATGGAGTTATAAATATAAATGGAAGTATCGTGCTAGAACCAAAATACGATAATATAACATATCTTCCTAATACAGGCGACTTTTTAGTAGAAACTAATAAAAAAGTTGGAATTTTATCTACTAATAAAAAGACAAAAGTACAAATAATGTATGATAGTATTGAACTAATGGATAGCGATACAGGATTATATGTAGTAAAGCAAGATAATAAATATGGAGTAATTGATATAAACGGAACAGCAATATTAGAACCTAAATATGATAATATAACATATCTTCAAAATACAGGAGACTTTTTGGTAGAAAGTAATAAGCAAGTTGGTATAAT
>CANRFI010000047.1 GCA_947629855.1 uncultured Clostridia bacterium | reverse complement strand
GATCCTCGTATGAAAGAAAGAAAGAAATATGGTCTTAAAAAAGCTAGAAAAGCTCCACAATTTAGTAAGAGATAAAAAAAACCAGTTTTTACTGGTTTTTTTATAATTCTTTTTCATCTTTATTCTCTACATTATAATTGCTTTCATTATAATGTTTTAATACGCTTTTTTCACCATTTTTAAAATCTTTTAATTGTTCTTCTGTTAACTTAGCAGATTGTAGATTTTCTGTTTTTGGCTCATATAATGGTAATGCAATGGGTTTCTTATTAGATTGAAATCTATTTTTTATATAATTTATTATCCTTGAAAATACATTTGGTTTAGGCTCTTGTATTTCACTTGGTAATTTTTTATATTCTTCACCAACCATTTTAATTATAAGACTAGGATTATTTTCAAAATTTTTAATATAATCTAATCCCGTCATATATATTTTAGTATTTTGGAACTCTAATCTCTTACTTGCTCTTACAAATGCATCTCCATATAGTTTTGCAGATTCTTCATTAAGTAAAAAATAACCATTTCTTATAATTTCTTTTGCTAAATTTTCTGACTTTTGTGCTAATTCTGGTTCTACTCCTAATTTAGTTAAAGTATCTTGCATCATAAAATATCCTGGGTCTGGAGATACGAATTCTCTTTCTTCATCACTAAAAATATCTATATTGCAATTTTCTTTTAAACAAAACTGCCTAAATGTAGGATCTAGTTGAAATTTATATAGTTTAGTATTATTTTTATTATCTATAATTGGAATATTTACTAATGCAACTGCATGTCTTACACCAACATTTTTACCATATAAAAAAGCAAAATAATCCTTATCTTCATTTCTCATTGGTATATCTCCTATTGTGTTGCTCATATTAAATGCTCTTATATCTAATCCGATTTTTTTTAAGATTTCATAATTTATATCTTGTGTTAATGCACATTGCCCTGCCATACTAGCTATCAAAATCGATTCATTTGTTTTATCTATAACATAATTTCTTGCATTAAAACTAACCCAGTCCAAAAAATTTTGGGCTTCTTGCATAGTTATTCCATCTTTACTTTTACCTGATACATAATCTTTTAATTTTTCTTCTATTTTTCGTAATTCTGCCAAATTAATTTCTGGTATGTTTGGTATTGCATCTTCGAAAATGTAATCCCCTTGAGTTGTAGGTTTTGTTCTTTTGTTACTCATTTTTTCTCATATAATCAATTATATAGAAATATTAATCTATTTAATTAATTCCTTTCCTTTAAATTATCATTTTTTTATTGCTAATATTATATTAACATACTAAAAATACTTTGTAAAGCTTATTGTACTACGTTTAAAGTATCGCTTCCTCCTTCCATTCCCTCTAAATTGTAGTATGTTTCAGGTATTTTTCCAATAATAATATTTTCCATTATTAAAACTTGATTTGAAATGCTTTTTTCAATACTGTCAAATGGTGTTAAAATTTCAACTTTACAATTTACTTGTAAATAAATTCTATGTAAAGTTTGATTAATTCCTTGTGCGATAAATTCACTTTTTAAATCTGTTGTAACATTTCCAATTGGTGTTATTTTTATTTTAATTTTAGGTCCTCCACCTGCAAATAATTTAAAGCCTGTAAAACTTCCGAAGTGCTATCTCTACATTTTCTCTTCCTCTTTTATCAATTCCCTCTTGTATTTTATTTGCTATATCAGAAATAATTTCATTAATTGGCATTACATTTGATTTTATCATAGTAATGTTGCCTTCTCCATCTTTTTCAATTGTGTATAATTCATCATATGTGTGTTTTTTTATTACAGTAGTTGCTTGTTCGTTGGAAACAATTGTTGCTATTGCTTCTGCCCTATTTTCACACAATGTATCAAACATAGGTAAAATAGCATCTAAAATAATTATGGCTGTAAGAATTGCTATCACAAAAATGACTAACAATGTAGTCATTTTTTTCTTTCTTATTATAATTTTAGGAATTTTTATCCTAGGTCTAGAGTAAATCTTATCCATTTTGAATTCCTGTTCTTAAAAAATAACGTGGGATAAATAACTTTTGCCCAATATTAATTTTATTTTCATCTTCAATTCCATTTGTTCTTACAATATCTTCTACAGTGCTTCCATATTGTTTTGCAATATTCCATAAAGTATCTCCTTTTTTTACAATATAAAGGACTATACTATAATCTTGTTCTTCTCTTTCTCCATTAGTTTGAATTTCATTCATAACGTTTATGTTAGTATTTTTATACATATTATTTTCCATATTTAAGTTAATATTACTTGTAACAATTCCTTGTTCTTGAACGATAAAATCTTGAGATGCTACTTCTATTGTTAATTTGTTATTCATATTTTCACTATCTTCTATATCTACACTATATTCAAATGGTATCTTGCTATTTCTTATTTCTGTTTGAAGATCATTTCCAATCAATACAAAATTAACATCTAAATTCCCTGTATATAAAATTTTATTCATAAGATTTTCTTGCTTTTCTATAATTGGATTAATATCTACATCTACTATATTTTTATTTTCCATTCCCTCTAATTCAACTGTTTCACGAATCTGTTTAATTTCTGTCAAAATACGCTTTCCTGTTATTGTAGTAATTTTCTTTTTATTGAATTCTAGATTTTCGCAAGGGCTATATAAATCTTGAATTAGATTTATTTGCTTTTCTTCATAAACAATTGCAGATACTCCTACTTCCATTTCTACATAAATTGAATGTTCCTCTGTACTATTTGGTTTAATTACTATATTTCTTACTTCATAATTTATATCACAAATATTTTCTTCTGTTACATTTGGTATGTCAATAAAACCTACTAATGGCATTTTTGCTTCAATTACATTGACCCTATTGTCTTCTGTTAAATACATTAACTTAATTTTTGCTTCTGCTTTTGCTAAAATTTTATTGTAACTTACTTTAACATCTTTATCTACAATTGTAACATCAATTTTTAAAATTTCTGCTAAATTGTCAACGCTATTTATGGATAAGTTGTCTTTTGCATAGATTTTATTTTCTCCCATACCTACTAAAGAATTAACTATTAAATTTTCTTTTTGAATTTGTATTCTTTCTGCATTTTGTATATCATTTACTATCTCTATGTCCTCTTTTTCATATACTTTTATATCTACTTCTAGGCTTGCTTTAATTCCTATTTTTCTTCCATTTATAACTTTACACTCTATGGATTTTAATTTTGTTTGTACACTAGCTTCCATTCCTTCTTTTACATTTGAAACTGGTATCATTTCAGAAAAATCTAAATTTGTATTAATTCCTCTTACTTTGTCTTGTGTATCATCTGCTAAGTACATAATATAGGTATTAATATTTCCATCTATTCTTACTTTATCTTCTAATGCTTCTTTTTTATAAACACATACAACCCCACTTGTACAAATTGTGCTCAAAATATCTGGCTTAGAATCTGGAACAATCATATCTCCTTCTACCATTATGATATCTTTTTTTGTTGCTAATAGTTTATTTACACATAAATTCTCATTTGCTGTTTCTAAAACCATATTAGAACCTCCTCCTTTTTTCTTTATACAAATATATTGGTTCCAAAATAGTTTTATGACAAAAATAAAAAAAAAGCAGATAACTTTCTGCTTTTTATAGTATTTTTTTCTTCTTTGTTTCTACTAGTGGTGGTATTAATGGTGAATAAGAATCTCCATCAAAAACTTCTACTTCTACTGTTCTAGTTAACACATCTGTATAACTATAGGTGACATTTCTATCATTTTCCTCATATTTTACAACAAATATATTTGGATAGGCTTTCTCTATTGTAGCTTCCTTCTCAAAGGCTTTACTTCTTCCTAAAGAACCTTTTACAATTATCTTTTGTCCGACTTTATCAATAATGTCTGTTTTAAGATTAGCTATATCTGAACGACAAATCATGCTATCACCCTCTCCTTTAAGATGGTTTGATTATAGCATTTTTTCCGTATTTTGTCAAAAAAAGTAAAGTATTGTTGTACCTTTGTATCTCTTTGTTTTCAACAGTTTCGTGGATTTTTGTTGTATATTTTACAGTTGTGTTACAGTTTTGTTACAAAAATATTAAGTTGGTTTATTTTTATTTATTAATCAATTTCTTTTTTTATCATTTTGCCATTTGCACCAATGCCACCTACTCCTTTTCTCCCGTCTCTTAGTTCTTCTTCAATATCATCAATTGATATATATTTATATTTTTCAGTTGAAGCTACTTTTTCTGCTATAACTAATGGATCTAAAAAGTCTATTAAAATTCTCGCAGGAGAAGATGCAAAGTTTGCACCTGCAGAAATAATGGCTTCAAAATAGCTTTGACAAGCACCTGCAAAAATAACTAATTTTTTTTTATTTTCCTCATCATATCTTCTTGCTTCTTTTACTGTATTTATAAAATATCTTGAGTTTCTATAATTATAAATATTATAATAGTCACTACCTCTTTTTATCATTCCATCATGTCCGGTTATAACCAAAATATCAGGATTGTACGTTTGTAGTAAACGATGAACTACTTTTGGCTGCCTATATTCTGCTACATTCCTTACAATTGCATTTAATCCCAACTTTTTATAATAATAATAGGATTTTTTACTATATTTTTTATCTCCATCTAAGTGTAATATTTTTCCTGTTATAATAATTTCTTTATTTCTATTTTCAAAATCTATTTTTTTTTGTTTTCTTTCTTCTATCTTTTTATTAATTTTTTTGTTTAAATAATCTATCCTCTCATTTATCATTCTTTTTTCTACTATTTCTAAGTCTTCTACATCGCTATCTGCCTCTATTCTATCTATTAATCCTTCTAAAATGGCTATTTTACCTTTATTGGTTGTTATTATATTTTTTACTACAAAGATGATATCTTTTCCATATGATTTTCTTGCCACTATATTTCCTTTTCTTATTTTACTCATTGTTTAATCACCTCTGAATTTTGGCTATTATATTTTATGTCAAAATTTGTCAATAAGTGATTATTATAGAAACTAAAAAAAGGGATCATATCCCTTTATTTTCTTTGCTTTTCTTTTAATTTACTGTATTTTAATTTTGTTGCCATTCCTCCTCTCATATGTCTTTCTGCTTTATTTTCATCTAAGATTACCCTAACTTGTTTTGCTAAACTTGGGTTGATTTTCTTTAGTCGTTCTGATACATCTTTGTGTACTGTACTTTTTGAAATTCCAAATTTTTTTGCAGCTCCTCTTACAGTATCTTTTGAATCTATAATATAGTGTGCCAAATCAATTGCACGATCTTCTATTGATAAACTCTTCATAAAGCAAACCCCCATATGAATACTTTTGTTTAATTGTATTCTTAATATGAGGGGATTAGAACTTTGAACTGGTTTCTTTAACTACTTATCTTTTATAAGCAGACTATTTCGCTACTTTTACAGTTTTATATTTCTCTACTTTACTAGATATTTGTACAAACCATATTATTTTTTATTTTCTACTTTCATTTTTACCTTATTATTGGAAATAAATACTAAAAAACTTTAAGCTATTATACTTACAAAAAGCAGCTCCACCGGAACTGCTTTTCGCTGTTAAAACTTTTCATATTCCAATACATTATTTTCTTTACACCATTTTCTAAACTCTATCCGTTCAGATTCTCTAAAATCTTTTCTTGAATATTCATCGTAGCTCCATTGTTTGTAAAGTTTAAATTTGTAAAACTTTATAAAATCTTCATATTTCTCAGATTGACGCATATTACTATCATAAATATAGCTATTTCGTAAAATAACCGCATGAGCGTAATAGTTTTGACCATCTTCAAAAGGGTCTTCTATGGCTCCCCATATAAGAGTAGAATCTTTTATAATCTTAGCAATTTCTAAAGAGTAATAATAGCAACAATGATGACATTCATTACTTAATAAATCATTATATAAACCAATGTCATATTCTTTGATTGCTTTCCACTCTTTTTTGCCTAAAGCTCTACCATTCGTACTTACAAACTTTTTGATAAACTGTTCCATTCGGAGCGTTCTTATTTGTGATGGTGTTCTCATTCCAACTGTGTTAAACTCTATGGTCTTTTTTGTTTCTCTTAACTCAAGATAAAGTAATAGCAAACCTACATCAATAAAACCTAAGCCATATATTCTAGGTTTAATAAAAATCAAACATACAGCTCCAACAACACCAAATGTAACTACACCTAACATTCTCCGTAATGAAAGTAAAGTAAAAAGTCCACAATGCCATTTATACAGTTTATAAAACAGTTCTGTCTCCGTTGTATAAATTTTGTCATGGTAAAAGGTACGTGTTATAAATTTTAACATTTTTTTATTCCTCCTAAATATTTATTTTTAGAGTTCATAGATAAATTGCGCTTGGCAAAAAATAATGTATCATACTAATTATACTATATTTTACATAAAATAGCAATTTTTTAGCATTATTGTTTTATCATACCTCTTTTTTGTTATTATAAATTCTGTCTAGTCTTTCATCTGGATAAGTTCTGTCAATAAATTCTTCTATAATTCCACTTGGTGGTATATTTTGATGTCTTTCTTTTTGTCTGTTTCCTGCCATACAAGATATTGCAATATCAAATGTCATAAATAACATCATAAATACTGTAAGAACTTTAACTCCTTTTTTATAAATAAGCGGTTCTATTTTTAATAACAGTGGGTAAACCAATTTTAAATATAAAACAGCTATAAGTCCCCAATATACACAATAAAGTAGACTTGTTCTGCCATTTAAATTCATAAATAAATTTGAATAATCCCAT
Source organism: uncultured Clostridia bacterium (assembly GCA_947629855.1). The sequence continues at coordinate 1,065 of CANRFI010000047.1, read as the reverse complement.
GATATTGTTCCAAAAAATATTTCTTGAAAAAATGAACAAAGATATTCCAATGCTCCTCCCATAATCATTCCTGAAAAAAATGCTTTTTTGGGATCTTGCACATTTAAAGTTAAAATATAATATGCAACTGCACCAATTCCATAGATTTGTATAAATGGTCCATAAATTAAGCCTTGTCTTACTTCCAAGGCTCTAGTATATACTAAAGCATATAACATTTCAGCAAAAAATCCAAAGATACTGCCTATAACAAAAATCCAGAATATTTTAACAATATAAATTAAAAATTTCTTTTCCATATTTTTCCCCAATTTATTTTATAATCCAATTATATACTAAATTAAATAAAAATAAAAGTATATTTCATCTTATTTTATTATAAACAATTGATATAAATAAAGTAACACTTATACTTCCTACAATAATTCCAGCCAATACATCACTAAAATAATGCACTCGTAAATAAATCCTGCTAAATCCTATTAAAATTGGCATAATTCCAAGTAATATAAATAGTATATTTCTAAGCTTTTTATTTTTAATATTTTCATATATTAAGTAAATTGCAAATCCATAAAATGCTACATTGTTTGTTGTATGTCCTGATGGAAAGCTATGACCTGTCTCACTAATCAATTGTTCTACCGCTTCTGGTCGAGGTCTTTGAAATATATTTTTTAATACTATATAAATAGTAGAACTCATTAATAAGTTAAGTAAAACAGCTATTCCCCATTTTCTCTTTTTACAAATAAAGAAAATAACTGATAGGAAAACTGCTATGAAGAATAAAGTGGGAATTCCACCTAAATTAGTAATTATTGTTAATATTTTAGTAACTGTATTATTTTTAATATTTTTAATTAAAGCATATACACTGTTATCTATATTCTGCATTATTCCACAATTAACACAAATAGCAATAATTACAAATAAACTAAATAATATAAATAATAATACTTTTTGCTTTTTTCCTAGCATATTTCTCTCCTTTTCTTTTGTTTATTATTAGTCATTTGCAAAACTCTAAAAATCTTGCAAATACTTAACTTTTTTTGTTATATA
>CANRFI010000046.1 GCA_947629855.1 uncultured Clostridia bacterium | reverse complement strand
AATCTCCCTATTCAAATATTTTGCTTATTCTTGCTTCTACAACTTTTCCAATAATTTTAAATTTAGATTTATTATCCAATTTTCTAGGTGGATAATAAGAGTTAAAGGCAATTAATTCAATATAATCTTCATGTTTTATAATTCTTTTTATTGTAGCTTCTTCGTTGTCTACAAGAATAATACCAATTTGACCACTTTCGACATCATTCTGTTTATGCACAATCACAATATCATCTTCATATAATACAGGTTGCATACTATCGCCAGTTACTTTTAATGCAAAGTAATTTTCTGGGTCAGACAATTCTTTATCAATTGCAACATAACCAATTAAATTTTCTTGAGCTAAATAATTGTATCCAGCTTTTACTGTTCCAACAAGAGGAAAAACTTGTTTATTTTCTGTTGATATATTTTTATCTCTACATTCAATCAAATCAGATTTTTCTATCATAAAATAATTAGCTAATTTTTCAATTTTGTCTATACCAGGATATATATTACCATTATACCAATCTGTAAAAGTTGTATATTTAAAATCTAAGTCTTTACAAATATCATTTCTTGTTTTTTTGTGAATTGTCATATAGTATCTTAAATTTTTTGAAAAAATTTCTTTATTTCCTAAATTGTTCATAGGTACCTCCTGACTAAAATTATACGACTTTTCCGTAAAAAAATCAATAAAAAAATAAAAAAATTACGAAAATTTTATAAAAAGTATTGACATTACGAAAATGTCGTAGTATTATAATTTCAGAAACAAGAAAGAAGGTGGTAAAATGAAATTAACATTAAAGGCAATAAGGACCAATAAAGGATTAAGCCAAGAAGAGGCTTCAAAACTGATTGGAGTAAGTATTGACACGTTAGGAAATTATGAAAGAGGCATTACATATCCAGATATACCAATTCTAAAAAAGATAGAAGAAGTGTATGGGATAGAATATAAAGATATTATTTTTTTACCATAAAATTACGAAAAAATCGTAACAATAAAAACAAAACAATGAATAAGGAGGGAGAAAGATGGAAGAAAAAATTAAAAAGCTATTAGAGATTTTAAAAGATTTACCATTGGAACAATGGAACCAAATAAAAAATGAAGTGGATATTGTATATAGAGATGTGGAATATAAAAATGTTCCTAATTCACAGTTAGAAACCTTGAAAGAAAGATTAGCTCATAAATTGAACTTGTGAAATATGAACTTTATGAGCATTACCTTGATAATGGATCCATATAAAAGAAAAATCTTCAATATTATTCTTTTGTATCCATACATAAGGTTGTTCATTATTGATAAGGTCGTTATTATGCAATTCTACCCAACCATCAAAAGGGAGATTTACGAAAATTCTTCGGATAATATCCAATATTATCACCACCTTCCAGAAGCATTATAGCATAGGTGGTAGGTAAAAACAAATATAAAAAGGAGATGAAGAAATGCAATGGTTAACAATAGAACAAGTAAAAGAAAGATTCCAAATAAAAGATACAAGAACAATAACAGTTAAATTTGCAAAAATGGGACTTAAGTTTATCAAAATAGGAAATAAATATCGATTTGATTTAAAAGATATTGAAGAATTTGAAGAAAAATTAAAAGAACAACAACAAGAAAGGCTTATACAAATATATCCAATCAAAAAGAAAAGAAAATCAAAAACACTAGATATAGACTTTGAAAAAATAAAAACTAACAGAGTGTTAAATAGAGTAGTTTAGAAAGGAAGTGAAACTAATGAAAAAGAAAGTACATAAAGTTATTGGACAAGCTTTAATTTATATAACATTATATTTAAGTTCAATAGTATTTACAATATGGGCATTTTGCCAAAATACGATTTATTAGGAGGAGAGAGTTTGAAAATATTCGCAATGGATGATTATAAAAGAACAATAAATTCCAACGACTATAAAAAAGCAAGTATGAATTATCAATTTAACATGCTAGAAAACCGTTTAATTAAATTTGATAGTGTATTCAATCATATTCTTTGGACAGATAAAAAAATTAACGAATGGAATAAGGAAAGACCAGAAGAAAAAACATCAGAACAATTTAATGAATGGCTAGAAGAACAGTTTAATAAATATAAAAAAATATTAAATATCACATAGAAAGGAGATAAGAACATGGGACATATGAGTGCAAGAGCAAAAATTATGAATATGCAACCTAAAAAAAATAGCAAATCGCATAAAGAAAAAAAGCAAAAAGGTTAGCATTAATGAGCAATAAAATAGTTTGTGAAAAATGCGGAAGCGGAAACACAACATTATATAACAAACAAGGTCATTATTATTGTGAAAAATGTAAATAAAAAGGAGTGATACAAATGTTAATAGTAACAAAAAAAGACCAAGTAATACATGATTTAAAGCGAGAAAATAAAGATTTAAGATATGAAAACGAAGAATTAAAAGACTTTAAAAACAAGATTATAAATATCATGAATAATTCAGAAATGACAAAAGAAAATTATTTTGTAACTTTAAACAAAATAAAAGAAGAACTAGCCGTCAGCAAAACATACTAGTTCAAACAAAAAATCTTATATAAACATATGATTTCTAATTCGATTATACACGAAATTGAATTAAAAGTCAAGCAAGAATAAATGTAAAGAGGTTGTAAGTATGCAAACAACAGGAATTATAAAAGATATAAATATAGATTATGAAACACGAAAACCAAAAATAAGCTTACTTTTAGACACAAAGGAAATAGAAATAGTAGAACAGTTAAAAAATGAAAATAAGCTAAATATCGACTTAAAAAAGTATAGAAAGAGACGTAGTTTAGACGCAAATAATTATTTCTGGAAATTGTTACAAGAATTATGCGAATTAGCAGAAATTGATACTAAGGAAGAATATAAACGCAGAGTAAAAGAATTAGGAATATTCAGAAGATTTAAAATAGAAAAAGACAATGTTAATACATTTGAAAAAATGTGGACAAGTCAAGGAATAGCATGGTTCTGTGAAATATTTGATACAGAAATAATAGGAGATACAGAATTTAAGATAATAAATGCTTATTATGGCTCAAGTTCATTTAGTACAAAACAAATGAGTAGGCTTATAGATGGTGTAGTACAAGATTGTAAAGTTTACAATATAGAAACAAAAACTCCTGCAGAAATAGAAAGTTTGTTAAAGGAGTGGGATAAGAAATGATAGTAACAGATTTAAGCAACAGTTTTAATCCTTATCCAAAGAATGAAAGAATTAAGAATCAAAAATTAATAAATAACAAAAAACACGATTGTGAATATTGTGGAAAAAAGAATTGTTGGACAAATACACATCATATTAAAAGCAAAGGTGCAAGTGGAGATGACACAGAAGACAATTTAATTGAATTATGTGGAAATTGTCACAGAAAAGTTCATGATGGAATTATTGCAAAAGAAGAATTGTTAAAAAAAATAAAAAATAGGAGGAAAAGAAAATGTTAAAAAGTGAAAAAGGTGCTATTGAAATAGTAGTAGGAATTATTGTAGGAGCTATCATTTTAGGTCTAATAGGAATGTTGGTATATTTTGCTACGATAGAATATCAAAACGAAGAAACAGTAGAAATTGTTGTAAAAGATAAATATATAAAAAGATACAGCGATGAAGATACATATTTAATAGTAAGTGAGGATGGAGAGACTTATAAAATTGAAGATTTACTATTTAAAGGTAAATTTAATAGTACAGATTTATACAATCAATTAGATATAGGAAAAACCTATAAAATAACTACTACTGGTATTAGATTACAATATTTTAGTATGTATAAAAATATAAATAAAATTGAAAAAGTAGATTAACAACAGGGCTAGGCACAAAACTAGCCCTATATTTTACGAAAGGAGAAAGCTAATGGCAAGAAAAAGGATGTTTGACATAGAAATTGTTGATACAGATTTATTTCTAGAAATGCCACAAAGTACACAAAATTTATATTTCCATTTAGGTATGCGAGCAGATGATGATGGTTTTGTCAGCAATCCAAAAAAAATAATAAGAACAATTGGAGCTAATGAAGATGACTTAAAAATATTAGTAACGAAAAAATTTATTATTCCATTTGAAACAGGTGTAATAGTAATCAGACATTGGAAAATTAATAACTACCTTAGAAAAGATAGATATATAGAAACAATTTACAAAAAAGAAAAAAGTTTGTTAAAAGAAGATGAAAATGGAATTTATAACCTTGGTGTACCAAATGACAACCAATTAATAACCAATGGTCAACCCAGTAAAGAAAAGAATAGTAAAGAAAAGAATAGTATAGAAGAGAATAATATACCAGCTTCCGAAGAAAAATCTTCTCCAGCTTCTGCAAAAGCCAACAAGCACAAATATGGGGAATATAAAAATGTGTTGTTGAAAGATGAAGAATTGCAGAAACTAAAAAAGGATTATTCTAATTGGGAAGATCTTATTAAATATCTAGATGAGTATATTGAGATGAAAGGCTATAAAGCAAAATCACATTATCTATGCATAAAAAAGTGGGTAGTAAATGCAGTAAAAAAATCAAATCCAAAAGGTGATATAAACTCAGAAAAGGAGGCATTTTTAAATGGATAAACAATCCTTTGTTAAGGTAATAGAAAAAATAGAAATGATTTATAATAAAAAATTTTCACAAAAAGAATATGAAATATGGTTTAAGGAATTTATGACAACGGACGTGAAAGAATTTGAAAAAGCTATAGATAAAACTATAAGAGAAGTGAGATTTATACCTAAAATTGCAGATATAAGGTCAAGAATAGCAGTAAATCCAAATGATTATTATATAGATGACCCATATGCTTATTTATATAAAAATTTAGAATGGTGTGAAATTGTTAAATAAAGGAGAAATAAATGAAAGATAAAGAGTTAAAAGTAGTTTTTACAGATTATGTAGAAGTAGGAATTAAAGTAAAAGCAATGGAAATTAAACCAGAAGAATTAGTTAAATATGAACCATATACCAACAATTTAAGGGGGAAAATAGAGAAATGCTTAAAATAAAAGATGATGTAGATTTGAAAGAGTTAGAAAAGTTTGACTTTACATATTTTGATGACAAAAGAAGTTATAGATATGGTTGTTTAGATTTACAAAAAGGAAATGTAGAAGTATTTATAAATAATGCTAGAGTAATATCTATTGTAAGCGATAAAAGCATTTTTGATTTGGATATTATATATGATTTAATCTTAAACGGATTAGTAGAAAAAGTAGGTAGGTAGTTTATGAATTATCCACAATTAACTCGGAATATGTGAAAAAGCACTAAAAAATAATTTGTGCAAAGGGTGTTCTAAATTAGAAAATCCATATTTTACTGGACAAGATAAATGTGATTTAGTGCAAGATCCAATACAAAAAATAAAACAAATCTTAGGAATACAGGAGATGATAAAAGATGAAAGATAGAATAAAACATTTTGATTATAAATTATACGAATTAGAGGAAAAGGCAAAGACATTTTTATTAGTATTAATAATATTTATAATAGGATTTCTAATAGGTTACTGGTGTAAAAATATAGAATATGAGGACAAGATATACAAACAAAAAATTGAAATTATAGATTTAAAAGATCAAGTTGACAGAGTGAGATATGAAGATAAAAATTAGGAGATTTAATATTATGGAATGGATGTTTTTAATAATTGTATTTCTAGGAATAGTTATTTATAAAATTATGGATAGATATTTTGAATATAAAGAGAAACAGATTAAGGAGGACAAGCAATAATGGAAGATAAAATTGAAGTAGGAGAATATGTAAGAACTAAAAAAGGAATAGGAAAAATTTTAGAAATAAAAACGGTACAACCTAAAATGTATGGAAAACATGATGTAGCTTATTTAATAGATATTTGCCCTAAAATGTATATATCAGAAACAGTATTTATTAAACATGACAAAAACATAATAGACCTAATAGAAGTAGGCGACTATGTAAATGGGTATAGAATATTAGAAATATACGAAATTGAAAGTAAAAATCAAAAAGTATTTACAATATTTAAAAGTGGCGAGAATGAATTTAATTATATATTGGGAAATAATGATATTAAATCAATAGTAACAAAAGAACAGTTTGAAAGCATGGAATATAAAGTTTAGGAGGATTAATACAATGAAGGAAATGCAGTATTCAACAGAATTAAAAAGAGAAGTATTAGATACAGGTTATTGTATGGGACAGTTGTATTATATTATGAATTTAGGAACGCATCCTACAGCTTATATAAAAATACCTAAAAATCATAGATACTATAAAAAAGATTATGAAGAAATAGATGTAGATGTACATGGAGGCTTAACATACTCACAAGATTATTTGATGACAGAAAGTGGTAAAGTAAAAGGCTGGTTTATAGGATGGGACTATGCACACTATAGAAATATTCAAAGAAGTAAAAAATGTTTGTTACCAACTACAAAAAACAAGGAGGAAAGCTAAAATGGGAACAAAAAATAAATTATCAGATTTAAATAATCATTTGTTTGAAGAATTAGAAAGACTTAATGATGATGAATTAAAAGGAGAAAAATTACAAGAGGAAAGAGAAAGAGCAAAGGCAATGGCAAATATTGCACAAACAATAATAAATAATGGAGAATTAGCATTGAAAGCAGTTAAACATTATGATGAATATGGAAATAAAGAAAAAATGCCAGATATATTACAACTAGGAGATGGAAAATGATACGACACAAATATTCAAAAATAGAGGATCAGTTTTTAATCGATAATGTAAAAGGAATAACATTAAAAGAACTTACTAAAAGATTTAATAATAAATTTAATTTGAAATTATCGGAATCATCTATCTCGAATAGAAAAGTAAAATTAAATATTCAAAGTGGAATAGTTGGAGGACAGTTTGTCAAAGGACAAACTTCCTTCAATAAAGGTAAAAAATGGAGTGAATATATGTCTCCAAAGGGACAAGAAAATTCCCGTAAGACTACATTTAAAAAGGGTAGTATTCCACCTAATCGCAGACCAATAGAAAGTGAAAGAGAAGATAAAAATGGATACATTTTAATAAAAACACGAGATGGCTATAAAAATAAAAACTGGACTAGAAAACACAGATATTTATATGAACAAGCATATGGAGAAATACCAAAAGGATACAAGGTAATATTTGCAGATGGTAATAATAGAAACTTTGATCTAAGTAATTTGATTATGGTATCTGATGCTGAAGAACTGATAATGAACCAAAGAAAGCTAATGAGTAGTAATGCAGAACACACAAAGGTAGGAGCAAATATAGCAAAATTGTTAAGTAAAGCAAAAACAAGGTAAGGAAAGATAATATGGATAACAAAGATTATGAGCAACTTTATTATGACCAAGTGTACGAAAATAGACAACTAAAGAATAAAATAATTGAATTAGAAAATGAAATAGAAGATTTAAATAGATGCAGAACCAAAAGAAATATAGATTTACAAAAATATCTATTGCTGCAGATGGAAAGGAAAAAGAATGTCAGAAAATAAAACTTGTGAAAATTGTATAAATTGTATGTATGAGGGTTCAGGAGATATGTATTGTGATATACACAAAGATTTTCCTTATGTATATGAAGATTTTTGTCAAACAGAAAACTATATGTGGTGTAATGGAAAAAAATTCATAGAAAGATAGAAAAAGGAGGAATAATATGCCAACTGAAAATGTTAAATCAGAACCAGGAAAAGTATTTATAAAAAATGAAGATGGGGAAATGCAGGAATTAGCAATGTGTGAATTTCATACTGAAGATAATAACGATGATGCAGTAGATGCTATGAGATATGCAATTGAAAATACAAAAGGCTATGAAGCAACGGCTACAATTACAATGACAAAAGAAGAATCAAGAAGATTTCAAAAGATGTTAGGAATACAGAAAATTAAAAGAAAAAGGTTTATAAAATTACTAATGGGATGTGGAATACAAAAAAATGCAGCAACACAATTTGCAAATATAGTACATAAAGCAATAGGACATTATACACCTATGACAGTTCAAAGAATAATAGAATGGCTGATAATACAAACTGAGGAGGTAAGAAAAAGAAATGAAAA
>CANRFI010000045.1 GCA_947629855.1 uncultured Clostridia bacterium | reverse complement strand
TTATATGCTTTTTCTATTACTTCTTTTGATGCTTTTCTATTTACTTCTAATATTTCATAATAATTTTTCATAAGCAATATACCTTTTTTCCTTTCTTATGAAATCATTTTATACTAAATAAAAAAAAATAGCAATATAAAATTGCTACTTTTTATAATCTTTTATTGATTAAATATTGCTTCAAATTCATCTGCCTCAATTTTTTCTTTTTCTAGTAAAATTCCAGCAACTTGATGTAATTTATCAATGTTTTCTGATAAAATTTGTTTTGCTCTATTATATCCTTTATCAACAATTGCTTTTGTTTCTTCATCAATAATTGCTGCTGTTTCTTCTGAATATTCTTTTTGGGTTGCAAAATCTCTTCCTAAAAATACTTCTTCTTGACTAGACCCTAACATTAATGCTCCGATTCTTTCACTCATACCGTATTTGGTAACCATACTTCTTGCAATTTTTGTTGCTCTTTCAATGTCATTACTTGCACCTGTTGAAATATCATTTAAAATTAAACTTTCAGCAACTCTACCTCCAAGAAGTGATACAATATTTTCTTCCATTTCTGTTTTTGACATAAAAGATTTATCTTCTGTTGGTCTATACATAGTATACCCACCTGCCATACCTCTTGGTACAATTGATATTTGATGAACTGGATCTTGTGTTTCTAAGAAATGGCTTACAACTGCATGACCTGCTTCGTGATATGCAACTAATTTATTTTCTTTATCACTTCTTACTTTTGTTTTCTTTTCAGGTCCCATAGTTACTTTAACCATAGCATCTTCTATTTCCTTCATTCCTATTTCGGTTAAGTTTCTTCTTGCTGCAAGTAATGCTGCTTCATTTAATACATTTTCTAAATCTGCTCCTGCAAATCCAGAAGTGTTTTTTGCAATTACTTTTAAGTCAACATCTTCTGCTAAACGTTTTTTCCTAGAATGAACTTCTAATATTTGCTCTCTTGCTTTTACATCTGGAAGACCTACTACAATTTGTCTATCAAATCTTCCTGCTCTTAAAAGTGCTTTATCTAATACATCTGGTCTATTTGTTGCAGCTAAAACAATAACTCCCTCGTTTTCTGCAAATCCATCCATTTCTACTAATAATTGATTTAAAGTTTGTTCTCTTTCATCATGTCCACCACCAAGTCCTGCACCTCTTTGACGTCCTACTGCATCAATTTCATCTATAAATACTATGCATGGTGCATTTTTCTTAGCTTGGTCAAATAAATCTCTTACTCTAGAAGCACCAACACCAACAAACATTTCAACAAAGTCTGATCCACTTATTATAAAAAATGGTACTCCTGCTTCTCCAGCAACTGCTTTTGCAAGTAATGTTTTACCTGTACCTGGCTGTCCTACTAATAAAACTCCTTTTGGGATTCTAGCTCCCATATCTGTGAATTTTTTTGGATTCTTTAGAAATTGTACTATTTCTTCTAATTCTTCTTTTTCTTCATCAACACCTGCAACATCTTCAAATGTGATTTTATTCTTTTCTGCTGGTGTCATCATTCTTGCTTTACTTTTTCCAAATGACATAGTTTTATTTCCAGGTCCTCCTTGACCTGCTCCACCCATCATAAAGAACCAGAATACTAAGAATATAACTAGTAATCCAAATGGTGTAAGTAAGCTAAGAATTGTAATAAAAATTGATTCTGACTTTTCTTCTAAAGTAAATGCTCCATCTTTTATAAAATCTTCTGAATATGTCATAAAACTATCAATACTAGGTATATTTACTTCTTTCTTTAATCTGTCATTTTTTAATGTAACCATTGCTGTAGTTCCATCTGCTTCTAATTCTATTGTTTCTACATTACCACTATTAATATTTGTTATTAATTCTGAATATTTTAATTTAGAATTAGTATTTTCTACAATAGCAGATAACACAACAATAAAAATAATTCCTATTATTAGCCACATAGCTAATGTTTTAATTCCATTTTTCAAAATAATTCCTCCTCATGTGTGTTTTTTATAATTTCATAATGATTTTATAACATATAATTTTTAGTTTTTCAATACTTTTTTATATGTCTTTTTTGTTACAATAACGCTTACTTTACGGCTTTGCTACGGATACTTATGATTGATTTGTTATATAAATTTTATTATTTTTTACAAAAATTTTAACATTTTTGTTTGGTGTTAAATATTTATTACCAATATTGTTTTTACATAGTTTTATTATATCCTCTATATGTATCTTTTCAATATTTTGAATACTACCAAATAGCCTTTTTATAGTATATCTTATTAAACGTGATTTTATTACTACTTCTTGTGAATTAAACTGTTTTAAGTTTAATATAATTTCTTTTGGTTTTTCTTCTATAAGTAGCTCTTTATAAACTTTTTCTGTTTGTTTTTCAATATATTCATCTTCTTTACTTACAATATTAGATAATCTGTCAATTGTTTTTATTATATTAGGATTAAATTCCTTCTGAATATACGGAATTACAATATTTCTAATTTTATTTCTGTGATAAATATCTTCTAGATTTGTTTTATCAATTTTGGGATTTAAATTATTTTTTTCACAATATTGTTCTATTTCACTTCTTTCACATTCAATTAAAGGTCTGATTATATTTTCTCTTTGTGGCTCAATTCCTTTTAATCCTTGTGTACCGCTTCCTCTTAATACATTCATTAAAACAGTTTCAACCTTATCATTTTTATTATGTGCAACTGCAATTTTATTTGCGTTTGTTTTAAGTAAAATTTCATTAAAAAATTCATATCGCACTTTTCTTCCTGCTTCTTCTAGTCCTATTTTATTAGTATTAGCCAAATTTTTTACATCTATTCTTTTTGAATAAAATTCAATTTTATTTTTTTTACAATATTCCTCTACATATTTTTCATCATCTTCTGCTTCCTTACGAATCATATGATTTACGTGTGCAACTATGATTTTAAATGTCATTTCTACTTTAGACTGAGTTTTTTTACAATTTTTTAGTTCATCGTTTTTTAATAAATTAATAAAAACATTTAGCATACACATTGAATCTGGTCCACCTGAAACAGCCAAAATTATTCTTTCTCCTTCTTTTATTAAATTATATTTCTCAATTGTGTTTTTTATTTTTTCTTCCAAGTCTTGCATTTTTAACTTATCCTCCCTATTTACTTTTAAGTATCATAGTATGAAAAAAAGATGAATTTTTCACATTATCTTTTGAGGCTTCAATTCATCTTTCTATTATATGACTTACATTTTAATCATCAAATCTTTTTTCCCAATTTCCAAATTTTGTGTAACTTGGCATCCACAATAAATCTACAGTTCCTAAAGATCCTGCTCTGTGCTTTGCAATTATTACTTCTGCTATGTCTTTTTTGTTTGACTCTTTATTGTAATAGTCATCTCTATATAAAAACATTACAATATCAGCATCTTGCTCTATTGCACCAGATTCACGTAAGTCTGATAGCATTGGCCTATGGTCTTGTCTTTGTTCTACTGCTCTTGATAACTGTGATAGTGCAATTACTGGTACATTAATTTCTTTTGCTAACATTTTTAAGGAACGGCTAATTTCTGATATTTCTTGTTCACGGCTTCCATTTCTTCTATTATTTCCTTGTATTAATTGTAAATAGTCAATTACAACCATTCCTATGTTTTTTTCTAGTTTTAGTTTTCTACATTTAGCTCTTATTTCCATTACTGATATTCCTGGTGTATCATCTATGTAAATTTCTGCTTCTGATAGTGGACCAATGCTTCCTGCTAACTTTGACCAGTCTTGGTCTTCTAATTTTCCTGTTCTTATTTTATTACTATCTACCATTGCTTCACTACATAACATTCTATTTACTAATTGTTCTTTTGACATTTCTAAACTAAATATAGCAACTGGTACTTTTGCTTTTACTGCTGCATATGTTGCAATATTTAAAGCAAATGCTGATTTTCCCATAGCTGGTCTTGCTGCAATTAATACCAAATCTGATTTTTGAAAACCTGCTGTTCGAAAATCTAATTCAGAAAATCCTGATGGAACACCAGTAATATGTTGTTTTTTATTATATAATTCCTCTAATTGAGTAAAACTATCAACTAAAACATCTTTAACTTTTGTAACCCCTTTTTGATTTTTTCCTTGCATTATGTTAAAAATTTTCTTTTCAGCACTTTCCATTATATCTTCTACTTCTTCTGTTGGATCATAACCTGAATCTATAATTTCATTTGCTGTTTGAATTAGATTTCGTAATAATGATTTTTCTTCTACTATTTTAATGTATTTACTAGTATTAGCTGTAGTAGGAACTTTTTCTGGAAGTCCTGCTAAATATTCTAATCCTCCAACTTGGTCGAATTTTCCCATTGATTCTAATTCAGATTTTACTGTGATAATATCAATTGGCTCTGCTCTGTTATATAAATTTAAAATGGCAGAGTATATAGCTTTGTTATCTTCACGATAAAAATCTTCTTCTTTTAATACTTCTATACTTGCAATTACAGCATCTTTATCAGTTAGCATACTTCCAATTATTGCTTGTTCTGCTTCTAAGTCGTGTGGTGGCACTTTTCCTACTTCCATTTTTCTACCTCTCTTTTATTCTGATATTACATCTATTTTTAATTTTCCTATTACTCCTTCGAATAACTTTATTTCAATTGTTTGCATTCCTAATGTTTTTATTGTTTCTTTTAAATCTATTTTCTTTTTATCTACTACTATTTTATATTGATTTTCAAGTTCTTGTGCAATTTCTTTTGCTGATACTCCTCCAAATATTTTTCCATTTTCTCCAGATTTTACTTTTATTTTTAGAATTATTTTTGATAGTTTTTCTGCAATTTGCAATGCTTTTTCTTTTTCTTGACCTTTTTGATATTTTACAGAGTCTTGTTTTGCTTTTAATTCAAGCATATTTTCATTATTTGCTTCTACTGCTAATTGTTTTGGAAATAAAAAGTTTCTTGCATATCCATCTGAAGCATTTATTACTTCTCCTTTTTTTCCTACTCCTTTGATATCTGCTTTTAAAATTACTTTCATATAAAATTCTTCCCTTTCTTATTTTTATTTACTAATAATTTAATTACCCTTCAATTTCTGAAAAATATTCATTAATTCTATTTATTAACTCTTCTTTTGCTTCTTTGATTGTTATTCCTTCTATTTGAGCTCCTGCAAGTGTTATATGGCCACCGCCACCTAATTTTTCTAGAATAATTTGAACATTTATGTCTCCAATTGAACGTCCGCTAATACATACTTTACCTTCTAGTTTTCCTATTACGAAGGAAGCTGTTATATTACTAATTGTAAGGAGTTCATCTGCTGCTTTGGCACATACAATATTAATATCTTTTGCTACTTCTTCATAGGTTGATATTGCTATTGTATCATTAATAATTTCTGCTTTTCCTACTATTTCCGCAATTTTATTGAAACTTTCCAAATCACTTTGGAACCATTTTTTTACACGAATAATATCTACACCGCATTTACGTAAGTATGCTGCTGCTTCAAATGTTCTTACTCCTGTTTTAAAAGTAAAGTTTTTTGTATCCATCATAATTCCTGCATATAAGCTTTCTGCTTCTATCGTTTTTAATTCTATTTTTTCTTTTACATATTGTAAAAGTTCTGTTACTAATTCTGATGCTGATGAAGCATATACTTCTTGGAATGTAAGAGTTGCTTTTTCAATAAAATCTTCACTTCTTCTATGATGATCAACAATTACTATTTCATCTATTTTTTCTATTAACTCTGGTGCTTCTACATAACTTAATTTATGTGTATCAACTACTACTAATAAAGTTCCTTCATCAATATTTTCTAAAGCAACTTCTTTATTTATAATTACATCTTCATATTCTTCATCTTTTTCGATTGAGGTTCTAAATGCATCTAAGTTTGGAGTAGAAGTATCCATTACAATATATGCATTTTTTTCTAGTGTTTTTGCTAATCTATATATTCCTAAACCTGCTCCAACAGCATCCATATCTGGATTTTTATGCCCCATTATCATTACTTTTTTAGATTCTTTTATTAAATTTTCTAATGCTTGTGCTACTACTCTTGCCTTTACTTTGGTTCTTTTTTCTACTTCTTCTGCTTTACCACCAAAGAATTTATAAATATCGTTTTCACGAATTACTGCTTGATCTCCACCACGTCCTAAAACAATATCCATTGCATCTTGTGCTGATTTATATTTTTCTTTATCTGTATTTCCATTATTAGAAACGGCTATGCTTAAAGTAAATTGAACATTCTCTTTCATATCAATTTCTTTTATTTTGTCTAAAATACTAAATTTGTCTTCTTTTACTTTTTCTAAATATCTCTGCTCAAATAAATATACATACTTGTCCTTTTCGGTTTTTATTAGAACACCATTTGTTTCATTTGCCCATTCGTAAATGTATTTATCAATTTCTGCAATGGCTTGTGGTTTTTCTTCACTTTCTAGCCTTTGCATTGTTTCTTCATAATTATCTACCATTATGATTGCTACACAAGATTTTGAATCCTTATATTCCTTTTGTAATTTTATATTTTCTGTATCATCAATGAAATACAAAATTACCATATAATCTTTTTTGTTCTTTTTTGTTTTAGCATATTTACCAACTATTTTATAAGTTTTTTTACCGATTTCCATTTGCTTCATTATGTCTTGATTACCATTTTTTTGTTTGTTGCTTATTTCGTTTTTTATGTCTATACATAGTTCTTCTAAGTAATTATTAATATCAATACTTGCGAATTCAGATGAAAATTTTGAACTTTTCCATACGATATTTCCGTTTGCTTCTAGTATGATTAATGGAAAAGGTGAATTAATTAAACTTGTTTTTGCTGCTGAATCAACTGTTGATGTTAATTCTTGCAATGTTTCAGATAATTCGCTTTTTCTTTTATTATTTGTATAATATGTGTAAAATAATATAAATAAGAAAACAAGAATTGATGGTATAATCATGTAATTGTTTTCTATACAGATAAAAACTAATAATATAAATATAATTGCTAAATATATTTTTGTTTTAGAAACTATTGTATCTAAAACTTTTCTATTATTATTTTGCATTATTTGACTCCTTATTATTTTTATTCTATTATATTTTACTAGCATTTGCTTAATTTGTCAATGTTGATGAGGATAAGATTTACATTAACTGTAATTAAAATTTTTCAAGTTTTGTAATATTTCTCTATTGCAAATTTAATTACAAACAAGTATAATAAATTCATAATATTAAATAAGGTGGTATTTTTATGAAAAAATTTTATGATTTTTGCTCTAAACATTTAGAGATAATTGTGTTAATCGGTCTTATTATTGTTTTATTTTTCTTTTTATTGTTGACATCTTTAAAAAATTATAATTCAGAAAAAGATTTTGAATTTAATCAAATAACAGGAACATATTATATTGAAAATAACTTTTTAAATAATAATATTTTAAATTATTTATGTGCAAGTAGTGATACAGCTCCTGATTATAGTATTGCATTAGATGATGAAAATAAAATTAGGTATGCATTTGCATATATTAAAAATCAAACTAATGCTTCAGAAATAGACTATGCTGATTTTTTAACTACTTACTATGATTTATTTGATGAGAATATTAGTGAAAATATATTTGTTGAGGCTGTTATGATAGAGGGTTATAGATATGATGCAATGGAAGAAAAGTTTATACCAGATGATACTTTAACTTCAGACGAGCCTATTATAAATAATTTATTACAAGATTGTAAATTAGTTTCTTCTAATTTAGAAAAAACAAAAGTAAATAATAATGATATACTTTATACTTTAACTTCTGACATTGTAAAAACAGAATCTGATGAATCACAGCCTACTGAACCTACAGAACCTTTTGAAGATATTAATGAAGAAGTGGAAGAAAATGTAGTAGGTAATATCAGTATTTCTCTTCAATTAATTGATGATCAGCTTGTTATAAGAGATTTTCATATTGATTTTGGTAATAACGATAAATAATATTTAAAATACTTCAGTTATCATTTTAACTGAAGTATTTTTGTATTAGCTAATAGATAGGTTTATGCATTCTCTTTTGCTAGTTTTTCTATTTCTTCTTTTGATAGTCCTGTGATTTCTTCTATTTCTGAGATTTTCATTCTTTTTTGTAGCATTTTTTTTGCTGTTGAAATTATATTAGACTTAATTCCTTCTTTTCTTCCTTTTTCTAATCCTTTTTTTAATCCCTTTTCTAAACCTTTTTCTAATCCTTCTTTTTTATACTTTATTTCTAAATCTAATAAACATTTTGTAAATGGACTCATTTTATTTTCC
>CANRFI010000044.1 GCA_947629855.1 uncultured Clostridia bacterium | reverse complement strand
AAAAGACACATTAAAAGACATTTATACAGGAAAATCAGATATTCATATTGAAGAAGACGAACTAAATGGTATATTAAAAGAAATGGCAATTTATATTAATGATATATCAGATGGATTTAGTAACAGTATAAAAGAAACTTTAAAATCAGAAAGATTAAAAACAGAATTAATTACTAATGTATCACATGATATAAAAACACCATTAACATCAATTATTAATTATGTTGATTTATTAAAAAAAGAAAATATTCAAAATGAAAGAATCAGAGAGTATATAGAAATTATTGATATAAAATCACAAAGACTAAAAAAATTAACAGAAGATGTTGTAGAAGCATCAAAAGTATCTTCAGGAAGCATTGAATTAAAGATAGAAGAAATTAATATAAAAGAATTGCTTAACCAAACAATAGGAGAATTTAAAGATAAACTAGAAGAAAAAAATTTAAAAATTGAAATGAAACTCCCAAACAGCGAAATAAAAATTAATGCAGATAGCCGTTATATGTATAGAATTGTAGAGAATTTATTTAGTAATATTACTAAATATGCTTTAGAATCTTCAAGAGTTTATATTGATGTCGTAAGCAAAAACGGACAAATAGAAATTAGCATAAAAAATATTTCTAAAGAAAAATTAAATATTAGTAGTGACGAATTAATGCAAAGATTTGTAAGAGGAGATAAATCAAGATATACGCAAGGAAGTGGATTAGGACTATCAATTGCAAAAAGTTTAACAGAGTTGCAAAATGGAAAATTTGATATTATAATTGATGGTGATTTGTTTAAAGTAGTAATGAATTGGAAGTGTAGTTAAATATGAAAAAACTTTTTATCATCATAATAATTTTAGTTATAATTTTTATTGGAATGTTTGCATATAAAAATCTAATATCAAAATCTAATCAAATAAATGTAAAAGAAGTTGAAATAGTAGAAAATTATATTAATAACATTTATTTAGAAAAAGAAATAGTAGGAGAATCTCTACCATGTTTTGAAAGTATTAATGAAGCAAATGAAAAGTGGATTTTGGAAGTAATAAAAAAGAACTTAGAAGATGATAAAATAAAATACGACCAATTACAACAAAAAGCAAAAGAATTATTTGGAGAAGATTTTGAACTTAAATTTCAAAAAGAAGGAACAGATTATTTAGTCTACAATGAAGAAACAAATTATTATGAAGCAATTCCATATGAGATTGATAACCAAGGAAGTTTCTTTCTATTAAATGAAATAAAAAAAGTGCAAAATGGATTTGAAGTTGAAATAATCGAATACCTTGAAGATTATTTTGAAATGGATTATATTATTATTAAAAATTTAAATCAAGAAGAAATAAGTAAAACAAGTAGTTCAAAAGAAGAAGAGGGAATTGAAATTGTAAAAAGAAATATAGATAAATTTAATAAGAAAAAAATTTTATTAAAATATGAAAATGAGAAATTAACAGTACAAAAAATCTATATGTAAAAGGAAAAGAAATGTTAGAAGAATTAAAAAAATGTAATATTTGTCCACGTAATTGTAATGTAAATAGATTAGAAGGAAAGATAGGCAGATGTAAAGCAAAAGAAAACATAAGAATTGCTTTATATAGCACACACAATTTTGAAGAGCCTTGTATTAGTGGAGAAAAAGGATCCGGAACTGTATTTTTTTCAAATTGCAATTTGAATTGTGTATATTGCCAAAACTATGAAATCAGTCAATTAGGAAAAGGAAAAGATATAACAATAGAAAATTTAGCAGATATATTCTTAATTCAACAAGAAAAAGGAGTAGAAAATATTAATTTAGTAACACCAACAAGTTATACTTTGCAAATTATAGAAGCAATAAAAATAGCAAAGAAAAAAGGACTTTCTATTCCAATTATTTATAATACAAACGGATATGAAAAAATAGAAACCTTGAAACTATTAGAAGGATATATTGATGTATATCTACCAGATTTAAAATATGCAGAAAATGATTTAGGCTTAAAATATTCTAAAGTAGATAATTATTTTGAAATTACAAAAGAAGCTATAAAAGAAATGATAAAACAAGTAGGATGTCCAAAATTTAATTCAAACGGTATGATAAAAAAAGGAGTTATTATAAGGCACTTAGTTTTACCAAATCAAATAGAAAATAGTAAAAAAGTATTAAAATGGGTAAAAAGTGAATTACCGCAAGACATTTATATTAGTGTAATGGCTCAATATTTTCCAACATATAAAGCAAAAAACATTGAAGGTTTAAATCGAAAATTAACAATAAAAGAATGGAATAATATAAAAGATTATATCGAAAAACTTGGATTTGAAAAAGGTTTTATTCAAGAATTAGGAGAACATGAAGAAGAGTATGTTCCAAAGTGGGAATGGGATGAATAAATAAAATTATTAAAATAGAAAAAGAAAAGTAGAATTTTTAAATACAATATGATATACTTTGAAGGGTTAAAGAAAAAAGGAGGAACGAAAATGACACAAGCAGATAAAAATTTTATAGAAACTTGTAAAGAAATAATTGAAAATGGATATTCATCAAAAGGCACAAATGTACGTACTAGATGGGAAGATGGAACAGAGGCAAATTACATATCAATTGTAGGAGTAACAAATAAATATGATGTAGGAAAAGAATTTCCAATGATTACATTAAGAAACAATACAAACACGGTAAAAAGAGCAATTGATGAAGTGTTGTGGATATGGCAAAAAAAATCAAACAAAATAAGTGAATTAAATTCTCATATATGGGATCAGTGGGCAGATGAAAAAGGAACAATAGGAAAGGCATATGGCTACCAAATGGGTAAAAAATATAAATTCAAGACAAAAGAGGGAATAAAAGAAATGGATCAAGTAGACTATGTTATATATTTACTAAAAAATGATCCATCTAGTCGCCGTATTATGACAAATATATTTAACCATGAGGAATTAAAAGATATGGCATTAGAGCCATGTGTATATGGTACACAATGGTTAGTAAAAGAGGGAAAACTACATTTAATTTTAAATCAACGTTCACAAGATATGTTAGCAGCAAATGGATGGAATACAATGCAATATGCAGCGCTTCAATGTATGTTTGCACAAGTAGCAGGACTAGAAGTAGGAACATTAACACATAATATAGGTGACTGTCATATTTATGATAGACATATACCATTAGTAAAGAAATTAATAGAAGCTGAAAGTATGAATGTTTGCCCTAAATTAATAATTAAAAATCCAACTAAAAACTTTTATGAATTCAAAGTAGAAGACTTTGAAATAGAAGGATATGATTATAATAAAGAGATGAAATTAGGAAAAATTCCAGTAGCAGAATAAATATAAAGGAGAAATGAAATGTTAAGTATAATAGTAGCAAAAGCAAAAAATAATATAATAGGAAAAGAAAATAAATTAATTTGGAAGCTACCTGAAGATTTAAAACGATTTAAAGAATTAACAACAGGACATACAATAATTATGGGTAGAAAAACATTTGAATCATTAGGAAGGGTGTTACCAAACAGAAAACACATCATATTTAGTCAAAATCCAGAATTAAAAATAGATGATGAAAATGTACAAGTAGTTCATTCAATGCTTGAAATACAAGAATACATTGAAAATGAGGAAGAAAATTTTGTAATTGGTGGTGCAATGATTTATAATTTGCTAATGCCATATGTAACAAAAATGTATGTAACAGAAATTAACCAAGAATTTGAAGGAGATGCATTTTTCCCAAAAATAAATCTAGATATTTGGAAAGAAGTATATAGAGAAAAAGGAACAAAAAACGAAGAAAATCCTTTAGATTTTGACTATGTTGTATATGAAAGAAAATAAGTACAAGGAGTTTCTTTATGAAAATAATAGGAATTACTGGAAAATCAGGAAGTGGAAAATCAACACTTGCAAAATTACTATCTGAAAAACTAGACTGTAATGTTATAAACATAGATAAAATTGGACATAAAGCAACGCAAAACTATGAAATAGCAAAAAAACTATGTAAAATTTTTGGAACTCAAATATTAGGAAAAGATGGAAAAATTGATAGAAAAAAATTAGGGAATATAGTTTTTACTAATAAAGAAAAAATGGACATTTTAACTGATATTACTTGGGAATATATGCAAAGTATTTTAGATGAAATACTAAAAAAAGAAGAAAAAGAAATAATCATCATAGAATGGGCATTACTTCCTATCAGTAAATATTAGAATAATTCTTATATTAAAATATTAATGACAGCAAAAGATAATGTAAGAAAAAATAAAGTAATGCAAAGAGATAAAATATCAGAAGAATACTTTGCAAAAAGAGATTCTAAAGCACTTAATTATACTTTATATAAATATGATTATATATTTGAAAATGATTATAAATTAGAAACTATTGAAAAAATTATAAAAAAATTAATAGGAAAATAAGCTTTTGGTTAAAATAAATCCGAAACGAGGAGGAAAGAAAATGTTTAAACCAAAAGCTATTTATTTTGAAAAAGATATTATAAACTATCAATTAGGAAAAGAATTGATGGAAAAATATAAAGATATACCAAAAGTAGAGATTGAAAGCCATAACAATATAGAAGAAATGAGAAAAAATCCAAATTCGGAATTTGCTAATATGAAAAGAAATTTAATTATAGGAATAAGAAAAACACATAAATTTGTAGAAAATCATAAAACATCAGATTACTTAGTACCATACACTTCATCTGGTTGTACAGCAGCTTGTATGTATTGCTATTTAGTATGTAATTATAATAAATGTGCATATTTAAGGTTATTTGTAAACAGAGAGCAAATGTTAGACAAAATAATTAAAACTGCTGAGAAATCAAAAAAAGAATTAACTTTTGAAATAGGAAGTAATAGTGACTTAATTTTAGAAAATACCATTACAAATAATTTAGTATGGACTATTGAAAATTTTAAAAACACAGAAAAAGGAAAACTAACTTTTCCAACTAAATTTGATATGGTAGATCCAATTTTGCCATTAGAGCATAAAGGGAAAATAACAATTAGAATGAGTGTAAATCCAGAAGAAATTATAAATAAAGTAGAATTTGGAACATCAAGACTAACAGGAAGAATTGAAGCAATAAACAAATTAAAAGAAGCGGGATATAATATTGGAATTTTAATTGCACCAGTAATATTAGTAGATAATTGGAAAGAATTATATCAAGAACTAATACAAAGACTTAATCAAGACTTATCAAAAAAGGTAAAAAAAGATGCCTTTTTTGAAATTATTTTTATGACTTATAGCTATGTCCATACAAAAATAAACGAAGAAGCATTTCCCAATAGTATAAATTTGTACAATAAAGATATTATGACAGGTAGAGGAAGAGGGAAATACTGGTACAAAAACCAAGTACGAAGTGAAGCAGAAATTTTTTTGAGAGAGCAAATGAATAAGTATTTTCCTAATAATAAAATTGAATATATTGTGTAAATTAATAGTAAAAAATATAAAACCGCATTTAAAAAATGATGTTTTAATAGTGTATACTTTTTATAAAAAAATAAAATAATTCATAAAAAGTGTTGAAAATAAAAAATACTTATAGTACAATTTTAATATATGCTATTTGCTATTTTTATAAATAAAGGTTCCTAATAAGAATACTATTGATAAAAATGGAAATAATGTAAATAATAAAAAATGTATACTAAAAAAGAGAAAAGAAACAAAGGAGGAAGGAAAATGAAAAAACAAAAAGTAAAAAAAGAACTAAACAAAATATTAAAAGAAAGGAAAGGAATAACACTAATAGCACTAGTCATCACAATAATAGTATTACTAATTTTAGCAGGAGTATCAATAGCAACATTAACAGGAGAGAATGGAATTTTAAATCAAGCACAAAAAGCAAAGGAATTACACAATGAAAAGTCAAAAGAAGAAGAGGAGGAATTAAAAAATACTACGAAAGTAATGGATGAAATATTGGGTGTAAAAGCGGAAACAGTAGCAGAAAGTCCTGGAGTTTATTATGGTGCAAAGGTCAATTATATGCCAGATGATAAAGATATAGAATGGAAAATATATTATTCTGATAGAAATAATATATTTTTAATTGCAAGTGACTATCTTCCTACAAATAAAATAACAGATGAAATAAAAAGCAAAACAGGATTAGAAGTAGATGGAAATTATAAAGTCTTTTGGGGTTCAACACCAGCTAAACAGGATTATTTAATTGGAAAAAATGGGGAAGATCTTAAAAAATCATTTAAGAAAGATGAAATGTCTTCAAGTGATGATAGAGAAGGTACATGTAAATGGACTACATTATTAAATACAGAAAATTGGACTTCTTTTGTTGATCAAAACTATGCAGATTATTCAATTGGAGCATCAACGTTAGAAATGTTTTGTGATAGTTGGAATAGTAAAGGATATAAGCATCTATATTATAAATTTGATGGTAGTGTATATACAATGGGATTTGATGAAGAAGCTAACGGTACAGGTGTTGGAATTCCTGAAAGTGAAGAACGGAGTAAATGATAGTTTATACATTATTAAGGATAAATATGATGAAATTTTAAGTAAACAAATATATGGATATTTTTTAAGTGGTGGTAATTATTTATGGAATTTATATTTTGCTGGGTATAATCCCGATCCGTTTGGTCCATGTGTTGGTGCTTGGGCAACCACCAGAAATGAAGAACATGTATGGGGATTGAGACCAGTTGTACGTTTAAAAACTAATGTTGAATTAGTACCTAATGAGGATGGAACAATATATAATTTGAGATAAAAATAATATAAATAAAGATTCCTAATAAGAATACTATTGATAAAAATGGAAATAATGTAAATAATAAAAAAATGAATACTAAAAAAGGAAAGGAAACAAAGGAGGAAGGAAAATGAAAAAATCAAATATACAAACAAAATGGAATAATAAAGGTATTACATTAATTGCATTGGTTATTACGATAATTGTATTATTAATACTGGCAGGAGTATCAATAGCAACATTAACAGGAGAAAATGGAATTTTAAATAGAGCTAGTGATTCAAGTATAGAAACAAGAGGTGGTTCAGTTCAAGAACAAGTGGATTTATGGAATAATGATAAATCAACTTATAAATATGCAGATGGAGAAAAACCAGAAACTTTAGAACATTTATTAGATAGATTAGTAGAAGACAAATTATTAACAGAAGCAGAAAAAGCAACAATAATTGAAACAGGAGAAATAACAATAGGTAAAAGAACTATAATATTTGGAAAAGGAAATCTATTACCAGCTGTAGACCCTAATAATGAAACCGAATATTTTAGTGATCTTACAATAAATGGAAACAAACTAGAAAACGGATGGAGATATTTCTGTTCAGAAGATGATAGAGTAATATTGATATATGAAAGTTGTATACCAGTTAAATATTTAACGATACCAGAAACTGATACTATCGAAGCAAGAAAATATAGTGTTTATTCAAATATGGATAGAGATGATTTATTAAATTATTTAAATGGAGAAGGAAATTATACTACAGCTTGGGATACATTTAAATCAGAAATAAAAAATAGTTTATCTGAAAACGGTGTAATTGTTGATGAAAATCAAATAATTGTAAAAGGTGCTATAACTACAAAACAATTGGAAAAAGCATATAATGAAAGATACTCAGAAGAAGAAAAAAAGTTTAAAGTAAAATATTTTTCAGAAGGAACAGAAAATCCTGACGGAGATGAAGTCAAAGCAGATGGATATCTTTATAGTTTTCAACCAAACGGTACAGAAGTATATGAGTATGATATATTTATGCAAGGTGAAACAGTTTGGAAAAACGAATTATTCTTTCCTCAAATACCCTCTCCAGACGGTGACGGAGTTGGATTCTGGTTAGCGGATTTTTCAGCAGGTGAGGCTGGAAGATTATGTTATATGCGTCAAGATGGATGGATAAGCTTTGCATACTATTATGATTCATTCTATGGAGTACGTCCTACAATTTCTTTACCAAAAACAGTTTTTGAAACTAATTAATGCATCTACTAAGACAAAAAAATTAAATATCTATGATTTTGCAGGAAACGAATATGAGTGGACCTTAGAACATGCAACTGCAAACACTAACGATCTTTAATATGCTATAATTAAATAGAAAACTGATGTAGCACCATTTCTTATTGTGGTGCTTTTTCATACATCCTAATAACTTGTAAACCAATAAAATGTAAGTTGATAAGATTCGGGCACCTGTTATTCTAACCAAATTACAGAAAAAAGATTTCTTGTTGTAAAATATTTCCAGAAAGCTATTGACTTTTTATAAAAAACGTATTATTATATAAAACAATAATTTAAAAATTTATTTCAAATAATTTAATTCAAAAAAATTTCCAAAAATG
>CANRFI010000043.1 GCA_947629855.1 uncultured Clostridia bacterium | reverse complement strand
TTTTATATTTTAATGAAAGTTTAACAAAATATAATTTTTTAAAATGATTATATAATGTTATTAAAATTTTTTGGATTGGCTCTTTTGCATAAATTAAGTTTTTCAAAACTTCTAATGCTTTTCCTATTTCTTTTTTTCCTAATGAATCAGTCAAATCAAAGATAACACTTTCTAATTTTTTAATTGTTAATTTATCTACATCACTTTTTTCTATTTTTCCATTTGGTCCTGCATATTCAATTAGTTTTCTTATTTCATTAATCAAATCTTGCATATTTATTCCGAGTACATTCAATAAAATATTTTAATGTACTATCATCAATTTGTACCTTGTATGCATTGCAAATTGCTTTTAACCTACTTGCTATTTGTGGTGGCTTTTGATAGTCAAACTTACATATAGTTCCTAATTCATCTATTGTTTTATATAATTCTTGTTTTGTGTCTACTACTTCTTCTACAAATAATAATATTACAGTTTCCCTTATAATATCAATATTTTGTTTGATATAGTTATTTATTTTTTCTTTTAAATTTGCTATATCAATATTTTTCCTTTTTCCTTCTTTTTTGAATAAGCCTGTATTTCTAGCAATAATTAATTTTTTTTCATATCCAAAACTAGGAGTCTCTATATTAGCAATTAATTCACTACAATTTGTATCATCTATTGTAATAAAATTAATTCCTTTTATGGTTTCTCCAAATAAATTTTTTATCTTTTTTAGAGAGGTTTCTAATAAAAATAGTTCTTCACCATATAAAAGGTATATACTTTCTAATTTACCATTTTTTAATTCTTTTTCTAAATTTTCTATTGATACCATATTCCTCTCCTAGTTTTTACTACCTTTCTAGCATAATTCTAAATACTTCAGACACACTCCAAGCTTGATTAATTGTTCCTTTAGGAAGTTGTGGTTTTTTTGAATCATAAAGCTCACTAATTCCACCTAAACAGCCATTTTCATAAATTTCTTTTTGAAATGTCTTTTGAGTATTTAAAATAAATTTATCCAATTTTTCCTTCCATAATTTCTTTTCATCGGCTTTTTTTGCTGATTTTAAACAATTTTTTAAGCTATCATAATATAATCCTAATAGCCAAGGCCAAGTGATTCCTTGATGATAACTACTATCTCTTTGTTCTGGATTACCTTCATAAACTTCTACATAGTTTTCTTCACCTTTTGCTAATGTTTTCAATCCATAATTGTTTAATAATTTATTCTGGGCTGTTTTTATTATTTCTTTTGCTTCTTCTGAGTTTAATTCAATAATAGGATAAGTTAATGATAATGCAAATAATTGATTTGGTCTAATTTTATCATCACCGATAACGTCATATAGACATTTTTTTTCATCATTATAAAATTTTTTATTAAAAGAGCTTTTACATTTTTCTGCTAAATCTTTATATTTTATTACCATAATTGGATGTTTAAATTTCTTCGCTAATTCTTGCATAATTTTATTTGCATTGTACCATAAACTATTTACTTCTACTGTTTTTCCATTTCTTGGTGTAATTGCCTTTCCATCAAATTTTGCATCCATCCATGTGTTTTGTGTTTCTATTGTTCCTGAAACAATTAATCCATCTGAGTCTAAATATATATTATTATTATCTACGTCAATTCCATTGCAATAATTTTCAATTATGTCTTTCATTACTGGGTACATCTTTTCTTTTACGAAGTCAAAATCTCCAGTATATTTAATATATTTATAAACTTGTTCAAATAACAAAAGTGAAGCATCTACACTATTGTATAGAGGTCTATTATCATATCCTGAGTATCCATTTGGGATTAAACCATATTTTACATCTCTAACCATTGTTAATAGAACTTCTTTTGCAATTTCAAATCTTTTTGGTATTAATAATAGTCCTTCAAAAGAAATTAATGTATCTCTTCCCCAGTCTAAAAACCAAGGATATCCTGCAATTACAGTATGCAATCCAAAATTAGGTCTATTTACAATAAAATTATCTGCTGCAATTAAATATGTTTTTACTAAATTGTCATGTTCTATTTCTTTTTGTGTCTTTTTTTCTTTTCTATTATCTATTAGTAGAGATTCATTGAATATTTCCCCTAATCGTATAATTTCATTATTAATAAATTTTCTTACACTTTTTTGCTCTATGTTTTCTTCTAATGAACATATAAATGAAATTTCTTTTTCAGATTTTGCTGGTATTTCTACTTCATAAACTCCAGGAACAATGTGATTTTCCACTGGATCGAAGCCTCTTTTTTGTTCTTCAACATAGAACATATTATGAAATATGTCATTTTGATGTTCTAAATAGTTTCCTTCTGAAAGATACATATAAATTGGAGTATGTGTATTATCATCTAAAATCATTTTTACTTTTGTTTTATTTACTTCTTGTTTTATCTTAAAATTATGATCTTTACTCATTTGATGGAAATCTCTAAAATTTACAATTGGAGCAAATGTCATTTTTGCTTTTGTTCCATTGTTTTTGATTTTATAAAAAACTCCTACTGTATTGTGTCCATATTCCATACATACCATTTTTGTTATTTCTACTTTACCTATTTTATATTTAAAAATTGGTACATAATCTTTACTAAATTCTTCTTGATATTGATATCCATTAGAAATGTATGATTCACATACATTTGTATATAAATCATACTTTTTATTTCTTATTTCAATACTTTCATCTAATTTTGATAATATTAAATATCTTCGTGCTGGTGGTGTTAGTGGTGCAAATAATAATCCGTGATATTTTCTAGTATTTGCTCCAATTACAGTTGAAGAACTAAATCCTCCTATTCCATTTGTTATTAACCATTCTTTATTTAGTCCTTCTTCTAAATTTAATTTTTCCTTTGTTATTCTCATTCTTTACCTCTTTATTCTTCTTTATTTTTCGTTCCTCTTCGTAATCCTCTAGCACTTTTTGGTTTGGTATTAGTTTTTTGTGTCTCTGATTTCTTTTTAGTTGTACTATTTGTTTTTTTAGTTGTTGTTGTAGATTTTTTTCTTGGTTTAGATGCTTCACTTCCTTCTTGTTCTTGCAACCTTCTTCTTTCCATTTCCATCATTTTACGTCTTTTTTCTAATTCTAATTGTCTTCTTCTTTCCATTTCCATTCTACGTTTTTTCTCTTGTATCCTTTTTTGTCTTCTTTCTTGTTCTTTTTGTGATTTTAGTTTAGCTTTTTCATCTGCTTGACGTATAGAATTTATCCTGTCACTATATTTATTACTAAACTTACTCTTACTTTTAAACTTGTTAGGCTTTTCTTTTTGTGGTTTCTTTGCTTTTTTTGCCATTGCTTTCTTGATTTTTTCAATCCTTTTTTCTTGTTTTAGTTTATTACTTAGCATTAAATATTGAGGATCGTTTTGTTTATCTTGATATTTCAAATCATCACAAATCAATTCAATAATAGAAGATGCTACTAAATTAGGATCATGTCTAATATGTCCATCTAATATAACAGATAAATTTCTTTGTAAGAATTTAATTCCCTTTACTTTATCTATATTTTGCTCTACTAAGTCTTGTCCTTCCATATTATATTTTTTTATAAATTCTGGAACAACTTCTCCTGTATCATAAATACAATAATCAATCATTCCATTGCCACAATGTTCAATAATAGCATTTAAATGATCTGATACACTATAGTCATCAGTTTGACCAGGATCTGTCATAATATTACTAATATATACTTTTATTGCTAGACTTTCTTTAATTGCTTTTGCTACACCATTTACTAATAAATTTGGTATTACATTTGTATACAAACTTCCTGGACCAATAATAATACAATCTGCATTTTTAATTGCTTCAATTACTCCATCTGCTGCTCTACAATTAGATGGGTTTAACATTATACGATTAATTTTAGTTAATTTTTCTGATACTACTTCTGGAATTCTTGATTTTTCTTCTACAATATATCCATTTGCTAGTTCTGCTACAATGTTCATTTCATCTAAAGTAACTGGTATAACTTTTCCTATCATATTAATTACTTCATTACTCTTTCTGATGGAATCTGTAAAGTTTTCATTTATCGCATTCATAGCTGAAAAGTATATATCAGAAAATTTAAGTCCTTTTAGTTTTCCTTTGGTAAATCTATAATTAAATAATTTTTTTACTTGTTCTTGTTTACTACTTAATGCAATAATACCATCTTTTACATCTTCTAATGGTAATAATTCTAATTCTTTTCTTGAATCACTCTCTTCTCCGTAGTCTGAAATAGTTACTATTGCTGTTAAATTATTTGTATAATTTTTTAAGCCTGAAAGTACTGTATTTATTCCTGTTCCTCCGCCAATTACGACAATATTAGGTCCTTGGTCATAAACGGTTTTATCAAAAATAAGTGATTTCATATTGATATTTTTTTTGTTATCCATACGGTCATCTGTTGCTTCAATTAAAATTTCTAATGTTCTTTTATTTAAAAAGATTAATCCTAATATGATTGAAATAAAACCTAATACAAATATTACTACTACTTTTGCAACTTCTTGGAAAGAAATCTCTTTCATTACTAATATTTCTGCTAATCCATAACATGCTAAAATAATTCCTATTAATATTAAAAATATCCATCTTTTCATTTTGTTACTAGATTTAAACCATTGCATAAAACCCTTCATTTTACTCTCCCACTATCTCTATTTCTAATTCTATTTTTTTTCCAAATTTTTTATATATGGTATCTTTTACTTGTTCTATTAATTCTAGAACTTCTTTTGCAGTTGCATTTCCTTTGTTTATTATAAATCCACTATGCTTGGTTGAAATCATAGCATCTCCAACAGATAATCCTTTTAATCCTGCTTCTTCAATTAATTTTGCTGTAATAAAAGTTTCTCCTCTTTTAAATGTACTTCCTGCACTTGGATATTTTATTGGTTGTTTTTCTTTTCTATTGCTTTTATATTCATCCATTTTTTGTTTAATTTCTTCTTGTATTCCTTTGCATAATTCTAGTTTTGCTTCTAATATAATGTATTTTTCTTTTTTGAATATGCTTGTTCTGTATCCAAATTCTAATTCTTTTCCTATAAATACTTTTTCGTTTCCATTATAGTCTATACATTTTACGCTTTTTACTATGTCTTTTATTTCTTTTCCATATGCTCCTGCATTCATTCTAATTGCCCCACCGAATTGTCCCTGGTATTCCTGATAGTTCTTCCATCCCTGCTATCTGCTCTTTTAAACAAATTTGTGCTAATTTTCCTAGAGTTTCTCCTGCTCCTACTGCTATTTGTATTTTATCATCTTTTTCTTTTATTTCTATTTTTTCTATTTTTATATTTAGTGTAATTCCTTTTATGCCATTATCTAATACTAATATATTGCTTCCATTTCCTACAATTGTTATTGGAATATCTCTTTGTTTTGCAAAATCTAATACTTCTTTTAAGTCTGCTTCATTTTCTATTGTTATAAAGCATTCTGCTAGACCACCTATTTTAAATGTTGTGTGCTTAGCCATTGGCTCATTATATTTTATTTTTTCTTTATTTATTTTTAAGTTTTTACTTAGATTTTGTATTTCCAAGAAATTCACTCCTTTTTGTTTTTTTAACTTTTTGTCTTTTGATTTTTTTCGATGTTTTCCTTGCTTTTATGTTTTTTATTTTACTATATTTTTCTTGAAAAATCAACCCTAAAAATATAAGAGTACCTTGAATTATATATTGTTTCTTATTATTTTTTATGATTAATTATTTCATAAATTATATATTTTTTCATATTATTATTATATGAAAATTCAAATATAAGGAGTATTTTATGATAGCAAAACCAAGCATTTATGTAGTGAAATTGAAAAGAAATTTTTTACCATTATTATTTTTAAGTTTTACATTTTGTTTAGTATTATTTTCAAATAGTAATCTTCCTGCCGTAAAATCTGGATTGGCATTATGGGCAAATTCTGTTGTTCCATCATTATTTCCATTTTTTGTTGCAACAGAATTACTAATGCATACAAATGTTGTTGCTTTACTTGGCAATATTTTTAACGGTTTTATGAAACCATTATTTAATATTCGTGGAGAAGGAGCTTTTGCTTTTATTATGGGCATAATTAGTGGATACCCAATAGGTGCAAAAATTGCTACTAATTTTAGAGAAAATAATATCTGCAGTAAAGAAGAATGTGAAAGACTTCTTAGTTTTACTAATAATTCTGGTCCTTTATTTGTTATTGGCACAGTTGGAATATTAATGTTTAGAAATACTGTTATTGGAATTTTACTGTTTTGTACTCATTTACTTGCTTGTATTACTGTTGGTATTTTCTTCCGTTTTTGGAAAAAAGAAAAAGAAACATTTTTAAGTTCTTCAAAAAATGTTTCTTTATATAATGAGCAAAAAAACTACGCATCTTTTTCTAATTTAGGAGAAATTTTAGCAGAAAGTATTACAAGCAGTATTTCTACTATTTTACTAATTGGTGGATTCGTAGTTATTTTTTCTAGTGTGATTTCTATTTTAAAATCAAGTGGTATGATAAATAATTTAACAATTTTAATTTCTCCTATTTTTAGGCTTTTCAATATTGACTCTAATTTTATTTCTGCTACTTTAACTGGTATATTAGAAATTACAAATGGAATTAATACTATTTCTACAATTGTTTCACGAAAACTTTCTATTAATATTATTTTAGTTTCTTTTCTTCTCGGGTTTGGTGGAATTTCAGTATTATTACAAGTTTGGAGCATTGTTTCTAAAACAGATTTATCTATTAAACCATATATTTATGGTAAGATATTACAAGGATTATTTGCAAGTTTATATACTTATTTGTTTATGAATATTTTTCCATTTTTTAATTTTGATTTATAAGCAAACAGAACTAAGATTTTCTAAGCAATATATTTGCTTAGAAAATCTTAGTTCTGTATAATTATTTTTTTATTTATTTAAATAATATAAAACATACTATTCCTGCTACAACTACTGCTAATGATGCGAAAAAAGCTGTTAATATTAATGTTGAATCTATGCTTAATTTATTCTTCTTTTGTTCCATTTTTACCACCCTTTAATCTTTATATTTTATAATTAATTTTATTTAATCATATTTTGTATATATATGTCAAGTGTTTTTTAATATTTTTTTCGCCAATTTTCGTCCTTTTTTTCTTCTTTGTGTTTGCCTTAAATGGCAAGTAACTACTTTATTTTATCTTATAAAGCAAAAATATGCTAAAACAATTAAACCTAAAATAATTCTATAATATCCAAATGGTTTGAAATTATGTTTTTTAATATAACTCATTAAGAATTTTATAATTGCAACAGATACTAGGAAAGAAACTATCATTCCAACTAATAAAATTATAAATTCTGTTCCTGTAAATCCTAATCCAAATTTAACTAATTTTAGTAAACTTGCTCCAAACATTGTTGGAATTGCTAAATAAAAGGTAAATTCTGCTGCATTTGGTCTTGACAAGCCTATTAATAACCCTCCAAGTATTGTTGCTCCAGATCTTGATGTTCCTGGAAATATTGCTGCTAATAGTTGAAATATTCCAATTATTATAGCATCTTTATATGTAATTTGAGAGCTCTTATCTTTTAGTTGTTTGCCACTTTTCTTTTTATTGTAATTTTCTATTACTATAAAAGCTATACCAAATATAATTAAAGCTAATGCTATACAAAATGGATTATAAAATAATTCTTCAAATACTTCATCAAATAAAATTCCTACAATTGCAGCTGGAATACATGCAACTAAAATTTTTCCCCATAAAATCATAATGTCTTTATTAACAATTGATAGTATACCTTTTGGTTTAATTGCCTTTTCTTTTTGTTTAGTAAATGGCCATATTTTTTTAAAATATAATACTACTACTGCTAAAATTGCACCAAATTGTATAACTACCTCAAACATATCCCAAAACTCTGGTGATACTTGTGTGAATTTTACAAATTGTTCTACCAAAATTAAATGCCCTGTGCTACTAATTGGTAACCATTCTGTTATTCCTTCTACTATTCCAAATAAAATTGATTTTATAATTTCAATTAACATTTTTTCTTTTTATCCTCCTTTATTTTTTATAAAAATCGTTAGAAAACTTTGCCCTTTTAATGGCAATTTTCTAAGATATGATAAATGGTATTTTTTATGAATTCTGCTGATGTTTCTGGTGCTACTTTTCCAGGAAGTGCTAATGCCCATATTGCTTTTATTCTTTTTTCTTTTGCAACTTCTAAGTCTATTCCTCCTGGTTTAGAGGCTAAGTCTATTAATAAACAATCTTTTTTTACATATTCTAGTCTTGTTCTATCTAATATTAAGTGTGGTACAGTATTTATTATGATGTCAAATTGTGATAATTTTTTTTCTAAATTGGTTGTATTTAAAAAGTTATAGCCATAAGCCTTAATCCACGCAAAATCTTCTTTTTTTCTAGCACTACAAGTTACTTTGCAAGATAAGCCTTCTAATTTTTTTGATAATATTTTTCCTATTCTTCCAAATCCTATAATTAATACATTACTTTCATGCAAAATTTTGTCTGTATTTTCCATTGCAACTTGGATTGCTCCTTCTGCTGTTGCAATTACATTTAAAACAGTTAGTTCTTCTTGCTCCATTATATCTATTGCGTTTTTGGCATATTGTTTAATATTTCCTGCAATTAATGTTTTATCATTACTAATATTTACTAAGTCTTGTATTAATATATTTTCTATACTAAATGGAGTGTTTATATATTTCCCATCTTTTGAAAATGGGATTGGTCCAAGTATTATTTCTGCTTTTTTTATTGCTTCTTGCAACGTTTTACAAGATATTATATTAGCAACATTTGTTAGTTCCTTTGCCTCTTCTAACCCATAAGTATATACTATATTTTTGTCTTTGGCAAGATTATTTGCTAATTTTATCATTCTTAAATCTCCACCAATAATTGCAAATGTATCTGTCATTTTTTTACCTTCTTTCATTGTTTTCTCTTTTCATTATATGTTTTGCAATGTCTGTTTATTTGCAATTGATTATAAAAAAATAAAACCAAGTTTTACTTGGTTTCATTTTTAATTTTTAATTAATTATTTTAATTCTACAACTGCTCCAACTTCAGCAAATTTAGCTTTTAAGTCTTCAGCTTCTTCTTTAGAAACTCCTTCTTTAACTGTTTTTGG
>CANRFI010000042.1 GCA_947629855.1 uncultured Clostridia bacterium | reverse complement strand
GGAGGTGTAGGGAAAATGAAAAGAACATATCAACCAAAAAATAGACAAGAAAAGAAAGAACATGGATTCAGAAAAAGAATGGAAACAAAATCAGGAAGAGATATAATAAAAGCAAGAAGAGCAAAAGGTAGAAAAAAATTAACAGCTTAAGTTATGATAAAAAAGAAAACACTTTAAAAGGTTTTTTTAATCATAAAATTTAAGGAAAAAAAGAATGAAAAAAACAAAAAAATTAAAAAAAAATTATGAATTCAAAGAAATATTGTCAAATGGAAAATACTATTCTGGTAGATTTATAGAGGCTTTTATAAAAAAAGCCAATCAAGAAGAAAAAAATTTTTTAGGAATAGCAATTAGCCATAAACTATGCAAAGCCGTAAAAAGAAACAAGCTAAAAAGATTAATAAAAGAAAGTTATTATTTCTATGAAGACAAAACAAGAAGTGGATATTGCATAATTTTTTTATGGAAAAAGAAAATAAAAATTGAAAACGCCACATTTGAAAACATAAAAAATGATATGGAAAAGATATTAAAAAAAGCAGAAATAATAGAGGAATCAGTATGAAAAGAGTATTAATTTGGTTAATTAATAAGTATCAAAAGCACATATCTTTATGGTTAGAAACAAAAAATATTCACTGTAAATATTATCCAACCTGTTCAGAATACACAAAACAAGCAATACAAAAATATGGAGCAGGGAAGGGATTATTAAAAGGAATTTATAGAATATTAAGATGTAATCCGTTTTCAAAGGGTGGATATGACCCACTAAAATAGGCTTAAAGGGAGGAAAATATTAATGTTTGAATTTTTTGCAAATATATTTGGTTATGTATTAGCAATCTTATATAACATAGTAAATAATTATGGTTTAGCTATTATACTATTTACAATAATCATAAAATTAGTATTATTACCATTATCTATAAAACAGCAAAGAACAATGAAGAAAAGTGTAAAGCTACAAGAAAAAATGCAGGTAATACAATTTAAATATAAAAACGATCCAGAAAAAATGAACCAAGAAATAATGAGTTTATATAAAACAGAAAAAATGAGTCCATTTAGTCGGATGTTTAACAGCAATTATTCAAATATTACTTCTATTATCAATTTTTTATTTAGTAAGAAGTCCAATTACATATATGCAAAAAACAAATAATGAAGAAAAAGACAAAATGAATACATATGTTGAACAAATAAAAGAAGATGGAAGAGAAGTAAGTAATGTATATCCAGAAATAGATCTAATTAGAGAATATAACTTCTTAAAAGAGAAAAATCCAGAAGATAGCACAGTAGATAAGCTAAATCTTCAAATGAATTTCTTAGGATTAGACTTAAGCAAAATACCACAACAAAATATGACAGACTATACAGTATATATTATACCTGTTTTATATATAATATCATCATTTATTTCAATCAGAATGACAACTCAAATGCAAGAAAAACAGAATAAGAAAAAGAAAGAAACAGTAATAGATGGTGAAACAGGAAAAGAAACAAATAATGAAAAAGATGAAAACGAACTAGATAGTATTATGCAAACAAATAAAATGATGTCATGGATGATGCCAATTATGTCAATATCTATTGCATTTATTGCACCTTTAGGATTAGCTTTATATTGGCTTGTAAACAATATTCTTATGATTTTAGAAAGATTAATATTAAATAAAATATTAGAAAAAGAAGATCTTAAGGAGGAATAAATATGGAAAAGACCATTATTTCTGAAGGAAAGACTACAAATGAAGCAATTGAAAATGGTTTAAAAAAATTAAATGTTTCAAGAAATAGTGTTGAAATAAAAGTTCTAGAAAATGAAGATAAAAGAAGTTTTTTTAGCATTTTAACCCCAAGAGTTGTAAAAGTAGAATTAACTTTAAAAGAGGGGAAAGAAGTAAAGCAAAATGAAATAGAGAACAAACCAAAAAGAGAAATAGAACTAAGTAATGAAGAGCAAGAAAAAGCAAAAACAAATCTAGAAAACTTTTTAAAAGACTTTGTAAAGCACTTACCAGAAGGAACTACATATAATGTAACATCATCAAAACAATATATAAATGTTAACATAACAAATAAAGAATTAGGATATTTAATTGGTTATAGAGGAGAAACATTATATGCACTTCAAAATATATTGACAGCTATTGCAGGAAAGGGCATAGAAAACAAAGTAAGAGTTATTTTAGATATAGAGGGATATAAACAAAAAAGAGAAAAAACATTAGAAGAATTAGCAGAAAAAGTTGCAAAAACTGTAATAAAAACAAAGAAAGCAGTTAAGTTAGAGCCAATGCAAGCATATGAAAGAAAAATTATTCATAGTAAATTACAACAAAATCCAAAAGTAGAAACTACTAGTGTAGGAGAGGAGCCTTTTAGAAGAGTAGTAATTTCATTAAAAAAATAAATATATAGATAAAATCAGAGGTCAAAGGTCGGATTTTACAAAATGTTTTGTAAGCCCATACTTTGACCTTTTTTTAGTAAAAGTATTTAAAAAAATAACATAATATAGTAAAATATTTATATTAATATATTATCTTAATTTTAATAACAAGGAGAAGAAATATGAGTACAATAGTTTCAATATCTACAGCACCAGGAATAGGAGGAATCGGAATTGTCCGAATGAGCGGAAAAGAATGTTTTGAAATATTAAATAAGATTTTCAAACCAAAAGTAAAAAAAGATGAAGTAAAAGGTTATACTATGAAATATGGCTATATTGTAGAAAACGAAGAGGTTATTGATGAAGTTTTAGTTTCTTATTTTAAAGCACCAAAAAGCTACACAACGGAAAATATGTGTGAAATTAATTCACACGGAGGTAATATAATTTTAAAGAGAATATTAGAAGTTTGCTTAAAAAATGGTGCGGAACTTGCCGAGCCAGGAGAATTTACTAAAAGAGCTTTTTTAAATGGCAGAATTGACTTATTACAAGCAGAGTCTGTAATTGATATAATTGAAGCAAAATCCGAAAGAGAAGCAAAAACTGGAATTAAACAATTAGAAGGAAATCTTTCAAAAAAAATAGCAGAAATTAAGCAAAATATATTAGATGTTATGGTCAATATAGAAGTTAGTATTGACTATCCAGAGTATGATGTAGAAGATGTTACAAACAACCAAATTTTAACAATGCTAAATCAAGTAGAAAAAAAGTTAATAGCATTAGAAAAAAGCTTTGATAGTGGAAAAATTATTAAAGAAGGAATAAAAACAGCAATACTTGGAAAACCCAATGCAGGGAAATCTTCTTTATTAAACAATATATTAAAAGAAGAAAGGGCAATAGTAACAGAATATGAAGGAACAACAAGAGATACAATAGAGGAATTTGTAACAATTAAAGGGTTACCACTTAAGTTAATAGATACAGCTGGTATAAGGCAATCACAAGATGAAGTAGAAAAAATAGGAATTGCAAAGTCTAGGGAAATAGCAAAAGAATCAGATTTAATACTTGCAATATTTGATGCTACAAAAGAATTAACAAATGAAGATTTTGAGATATTAAAATTAATACAAAATAAAAAAGCTATTATATTACTTAATAAAATTGATTTACAACCAGTTTTAACAGAAGAAAACAAAAAACTAAAAGAAAGTAATTGTCCAATTATTTCAATTTCAGCAATTCAAGATATTGGAATAGAAAAATTATATGATAAAATAGAAGAATTATTTAATTTAAATGAGATAAATTTAGATCAAGAATTAGTTATCACAAATGTAAGGCATAAAAATTTAATAGCAAAAGCAATAGAAAATGTAAAAAAAACAGAAGAGACAATTAAAAATGGAATGTCATTAGATATAATATCTATTTTTATAAAAGAAATTTTAGAAGATTTGGGAAAGATAACAGGAGAAACTGTAAGTGAAGATATAATAAATGAAATTTTCGCTAAGTTCTGTTTGGGAAAATAGAAAAATTGTCACGAGAATCAAAAATAAAGCAATTTAAACAAAAACAAATATAATTTCATACCAAAGAAATAAAAACAAAAATAAAAGCCATTCTCAAAGGAAATAAAAATAGAAAGAAAATTAAAAAATAAAAACAATAAAACAACATCAAGTTACATAAAAAATACACTAAATGTTAAAATTTACCAATAAAAAAAGAAAAGACGTAAAAGCTTTATAGTATGCAAAGAAGCAAGAAATAAGAAACAAAACAAAAAATAACAAATAGGTTAAATTTTGCTAACGGTACTTAAAAACACTGATTTCTGTTTCACAAGGAATGTGGAACAATTGGTGTGGAACATTAAAGGAGGAATAAAAATGAGCTATATAGCAGGAGAATATGATGTAGCAGTAGTGGGAGCAGGACATGCTGGATGCGAAGCTGCACTTGCATCTGCAAGACTTGGAATGAAAACTCTAATCTTTTCAATAAGTCTAGAAGCAATTGCAAATATGCCTTGTAATCCACATATAGGAGGAAGTTCAAAAGGACATTTAGTAAGAGAAATTGATGCTCTTCGGAGGAGAAATGGGCAAAAACATAGATAAAACAATGATTCAAATAAAAATGTTAAACACATCCAAAGGTCCAGCAGTACATTCACTAAGAGCACAAGCAGACAGAAAGAAATACCAAGCAGAAATGAAGCATACATTGGAAAAACAAGAAAACTTAGAAGTAAAACAAGCAGAAATCATAGATATAAAAGTGGAAGATGGTAAAGTCACAGCAATTGAAACAGATGTTGGAGCAATATATAAAGTAAAAACAGTTATTTTAGCAACAGGAACCTATTTAAAAGGAAAAATATATATAGGAGAGTTTTCTAAGGAAAGTGGACCAGATGGAGTAGCAGCAGCAAATAAATTATCAGATTGCTTAAAAAAATTAGGAATTGATTTAGTAAGGTTTAAAACAGGTACTCCAGCTAGAATCAACAGGAGAAGTATTGATTTTTCTAAAATGGAAGTACAAAAAGGAGATTATGGAATAGAAGCATTTTCCTTTGAGAACGAGCCAAAAGAATTTGAACAAGTAGATTGTTATTTAACATATACGAATGAAAAAACTCACGACATAATTCGACAAAATTTACATAGATCACCATTATATGCAGGAAAGATAGAGGGAACAGGACCAAGATATTGCCCTTCAATAGAAGACAAAGTAGTTAGATTTAGTGACAAACCGAGACATCAGGCATTTGTAGAGCCTATTGGATTAGATACAGAAGAAATGTATATACAGGGAATGAGTTCATCTTTACCAGAAGAAGTACAAATTGCATTATATCATACAATTCCAGGTTTAGAAAAAGCAGAGTTTACAAGACCTGCATATGCAATAGAATATGACTGTATAGATCCTTCTAATCTTAAACTTTCATTAGAATATAAAGGAATAGATGGATTATTTATGGCTGGACAAATTAACGGAACATCTGGTTATGAAGAAGCTGCAAGTCAAGGATTAATTGCAGGAATTAATGCAACTCAAAAAATAAAAGGAAAAGAACCTTTGATATTAGATAGATCTCAAGGATATATTGGAGTATTAATAGATGATATTGTTACTAAAGGAACAAATGAACCATATAGAATGATGACTTCTAGAGCAGAATATAGATTATTGTTAAGACAAGACAATGCAGATATTAGATTAACTGAAATAGGGCATGAAATAGGTTTGATTTCTGATGAAAGATATAAAAAATTTAAAAATAAAGTAGAAAATATACAAAAAGAAATAAAAAGATTAAAAAATACAGTTGTAAAACCAACTGATGATGTAAATAAATTTTTAGAGGATAATAAGACTTCTCCATTGTTGACAGGAACTAAAATGGCTGAATTACTAAAGAGAACGGAATTAACTTATGATAAATTGGCATTAATAGATAAAGAAAGACCAGTTTTAACAAGACAAGAAAAAGAAGAAGTTGAAATACAAATAAAATATGAAGGATATATAAAAATGCAAGAAGAACAAGTTGAAAAATTTAAGAAATTAGAGTCCAAAATATTGCCAGAAAATATAGATTATGAACAATTAAAAGGAATTAGTTTAGAGTCAAGACAAAAATTAAATAAATTTAAGCCTAGATCTATTGGACAAGCATCAAGAATATCAGGTGTTTCACCTGCTGATATATCAGTACTTTTAGTGTATTTACAACAGTTAAAATAAAAAGGAGATAAGTATGTTAAAAGAAGAATTTTCAATAAAAATAAAAGAATTAGCAGAAGAACTAGATATAATGTTGAATGAAAAACAAATTAGTCAATTTTATGAATATATGAATATTTTATTAGAATGGAATGAAAAAATAAATCTAACTGCTATTACAAATCCAGATGAGATTATATTAAAACATTTTATAGATTCAATTACTATAACAAAATATATAGATAAGGACACAAAATTAATAGATGTAGGAACAGGTGCAGGATTTCCAGGAATCCCATTAAAAATTATAAGAGATGATATAGAAGTTGTATTATTAGATTCTTTACAAAAAAGAGTAAATTTTTTACAAGAAACAATTAATAAATTAAAACTTACAAAAATACAAGCAATTCATTCTCGTGTAGAAGAATTTGCAAGGAATAAAGAAAAAAGAGAAAAGTTTGATTATGCAACATCACGAGCAGTAGCAAATCTCGCTACCTTATCAGAATATTTAATTCCATTAGTAAAACTAAATGGGAAGTGTATTTGTATGAAAGGTTCTGAAATTAATGATGAATTAGAAAAAAGTAAAAAAGCTATTTCTTTGCTTGGAGGTAATATAGAAAAGATTGATACATTTTGTCTGCCAAAAAGTAATATAGCAAGAAATATAATTTTACTAAAAAAAGAAAGAAGTACACCAAATAAATATCCTAGAAAACCAGGAATGCCAACAAAAGAACCACTAAACTAAGATAAAAAAGTAGTATAATAATAATTTATTAAGGAACAAAAAAGTCAATAAATTTTTCAAAATTTATTGACTTTTTCTGTGTATTTTTATATGATAATAATGTAAAAACATTAAAACTAATAAGTAAAAATAAACTAAAAACTGGAGGCAATAAAATTGGGAAAAATTATATCAGTAGCAAATCAAAAAGGTGGAGTAGGAAAAACTACAACAGCAGTAAATTTAAGTACAATATTAGCAAAAAAAGGAAGAAAAGTTTTATTAATTGATGCAGATCCACAAGGAAATGCAACAAGTGGATTAGGATTAGAGAAAGAAAATGAATTTTCTACTTATGACATCTTAGTAAATGAAGCAACAATGAAAGAAGCAATACAAGATACAAGAATAAAGAATTTAAAAATTTGTCCATCAAATATTAATTTAGCAGGAGCAGAAGTTGAACTTGTATCAATGATGTCTAGGGAACAACGTTTAAAAGAAAAA
The DNA here is from genome assembly GCA_947629855.1 of uncultured Clostridia bacterium. The sequence goes on along the minus strand of CANRFI010000042.1, from coordinate 1,980 downwards.
ATTGAAGAAGTATTGAAAGAGTTTGATTATATTATAATTGATTGTCCACCATCTTTAGGTTTAATTACATTAAATGCATTTACAGCTTCAAATAGTGTATTAATACCAGTACAGTGCGAATATTTTGCATTAGAAGGATTAGGACAACTTCTAAATACAATTAATTTAGTAAAAAAACATTTAAATAAAAATATTGAAATAGAAGGGGCTTTACTTACAATGTATGACATAAGAACAAACCTTTCAAACCAAGTAGTAAAAGAGGTAAAAAAATATTTTGGAAATAAAGTATATAAGACAGTAATACCAAGAAATGTTAGACTAAGTGAAGCACCAAGTTATGGTATGCCAATAACAGAATATGATGTTAAATCAAAAGGTGCTAAAAGTTATATTAAATTTACAAAAGAATTTTTAAAAATAAACGAAGAAAAAAAGGAGGAATAAAATTATGGCAAAAATGACAGGGCTAGGAAAAGGATTAGATGCTTTATTTGGACCAACACCTGAAGAAGAAAAAATGCAAGAAAATGATGTATTGAGAAATTTAAAAATAAATGAAGTAGAGCCAAATCGTGATCAACCAAGAAAAAGATTTGACCAAGAATCATTAGAGGAATTAGCACAGTCTATAAAAGAATATGGATTAATTCAACCAATTATAGTAACAAAGAAAGAAAACTATTATAGTATTATAGCTGGAGAAAGAAGATGGAGAGCATCTAAATTAGCAGGATTAAAGGAAATTCCAGCAATAATAAGAGAAGATAATGAAAAAATAAATTCAGAAATATCTTTAATTGAAAATATGCAAAGAGAGGACTTAAACCCATATGAAAAAGCATTAGGAATAAAAACACTAATAGACACATATGGACTATCACAAGAAGAGGTAGCAAAAAAATTAGGAAAAGGAAGAAGTACAGTAGCCAATTGGATAAGAGTATTAAATTTAGAGCCACGTGTATTAGAAATGGCAAAAGAGGGTAAATTATCAGAGGGGCTTTGTAAAGCACTACTTGCTATAACAGATCCAGAAAAACAATATAATACAGCTATTCAAATGTTAGAAAGAGGGGCAACAGTTAGGCAAGTAGAAAAAAAAGCTAAAATAAAAGAAACAAAAGAAGAACAACAAAGAAATCACATATTATATAAAAGTATAGAAGATAATTTTCAAAGTTTCTTTGGAACAAAAGTAAGATTAGATGCGGGAAAAAGAAGAGGAAAAATTATTATAGAATACACATCAAATGATGATTTAGAGCGAATTTTAAGTTTAATACAATAAAATCTAATAAAAAGGTGAGGTTGTAAAATGGAAAATATAATTGAAATGCTGAAAACAGATGAGTTTATATTAGCTATGGCCGTTATATTAGTAATATTAATTATAGCTTTTATAACTATTATAATTCGATTTTCAATTTTAAATAAAAGATATAAAAACTTTATGAAAAAACTTGGAAATGGAAATAATATAGAAGAAGATTTAAAAAATTATATTAATAAAGTAAACGAAGTAAAAGAACAAAACACAGAAATTATTACAAAAGTAAATACAATTAAGCAAGATTTAACAAAATGCATACAAAAAATAGGAATGTATAGATATAATGCATTTAAAGATACAGGTAGTGATTTAAGCTTTACTCTTGCTTTATTAGATGAAAATAATGACGGAGTTGTATTAAATGGAATTTATTCAAGAGAAATGTCTAATATTTATGCAAAACCAGTAAAAAGCGGACAATCTTCTTATACAATTACAGAAGAAGAGTCAAAAGCAATAAAAAAAGCAATAGAAACAGGGGAAATTATTAAATAAATTTTTTAATTTGTATTGACAAAATGCTATATAAATGCTAAGATAAATATTGTCGCTGGCATTTGTCAAAATATATGGAGAGGTGGTCGAGTTGGTTTATGGCACCAGTCTTGAAAATTGGCGTGCGTTTGTAGCGTACCGTGGGTTCGAAT
>CANRFI010000041.1 GCA_947629855.1 uncultured Clostridia bacterium | reverse complement strand
ACTCCTTTTTTTAATTTTGTATTATCTTTTTTTATGTCATCCTTATTTCAAAATTTAGTTTCGCAATTACCTATTTTTCCTTATTATATAAATAGAAAAGAAAAAAGTCAACTGTTTTTGCGAATTTTTGTTTTGGTTTTTATAACTCTATCGACTTTCTTCTTCTCTTGCATTTTTCTCTATATATTTTTTTAATTTATTTGATCCACTTTCTTTTGTTTTAGCACCTAATACTAAGCCTTCTTTTTCTAATTTTAACATTTTATTAGTATCTACATTTAAAAATCTTTTATCTTTTTTTGAAAATAGATATGTTCTGATATCATCTTCTTCAGAAAAAACACAAAGTGTATAATCTTTTTCATCATTTTCATTTTTTCTATAACAATTAAATGCATATACTTTTTTATTTAGGAAATGTGGCATAATTTTTTTTAATATTTTTATATAGAATTTGCTTACTTCTACTCCTTCCATATATTCGTTTTCACTATATAATTGTTCATCTTGCAAGATAGTATCTAATGCTCTATGTGGATTCATTCCTTTAATTTGTTTTCTTAGTTTTTCTATTTCTTTATCTTTATAGTCTTGTTCATCTTTAATATATCCAATTTTTATTAACATATCAGTAATTGCTTCTTGATTTTTTTGCGTGTCTCTTATGTAGTCAAAATGCTCTAATCTTGATTTTGTTTGTATGTTTTCCAAATCTAATTGTAAATCAGCTATAAATTTATTTCCATTTTTGGTAATAATAATTGGATAAACGTGTCCAGTATCATCAGGTACACTAGATATTGCATTTATTCCAAATTTTTTTAATAAATCACAATATAGGTATGTTAGTGAAACACAAATAATTTTTCTTTTTTCAGTTAGTTTGTTTAGATCTTTTTCTTGTCTTTGTGCTAATGTATATATTTTTTTTTGAGTTTCAGAATTTCCATAATAGTATTTTTCATCAAAAGATTTTGTTTTTCCTAGTTCTATGTATATGTATAAAGATTTTTGTATTTCTTTTTCTTCATCTGTACCAGAAAACTCAGGCATATTAGCTTTAAGTTGTTCTATCATTTCTTTTTGATTCATTTTTATCACCTTTTTATGTTATAAATTATAATGTTTCTTTTATTCTTTTAATTGCTTCTTTTGAATTTTCTATTGTTCCAAATGCTGTTAATCGAAAATATCCTTCTCCAAAATCTCCAAATCCACTTCCTGGTGTTCCTACTACATTTGCTTTTTCTAATAATTTATCAAAGAATTCCCAAGAAGTCATACCATCTGGTACTTTTAACCAAATATATGGAGAATTTTCTCCACCATAAGTTGTAAATCCTGCTTCTTCTAATCCATTTTTTATTAATTGTGCATTTTCAAGATATCCTTTAATGTTTTCTTTAATTTGTTTTTTTCCTTCTTCTGAATATGTTGCTTCTGCTGCTCTTTGTATAACATATGATACTCCGTTAAATTTTGTACAGGTTCTTCTGTTCCATAATTTATTTAGAGAAACTTCTTCTCCGTTTTTAGTGTAGCCTTTTAATAGTTTTGGAACAACTACATATGCACATCTAAGCCCAGTAAATCCTGCTGTTTTAGAAAAACTTTTAAATTCAATTGCAACTTCTTTCGCTCCTTCAATTTCATAAATGCTATGTGGAATTGTCTCATCTGTAATAAATGCCTCATAAGCTGAGTCATATAAAATAATAGATTTATTTTCTTTTGCATAATTTACCCATTTTTTTAGTTCTTCTTTACTTAATACTGTTCCTGTTGGGTTATTAGGAAAGCATAAGTAAATCATATCTACTCTTTCTTTTGGCAATTCTGGAGTAAAGTTATTTTTCTCTGTTAATGGTAAATATATAATACTTCTTCCACTCATTATATTTGTATCTAAATAAACTGGATAAACTGGATTTGTGATTGCAACTTTATTTTCTTTTGCAAAAATATCTACTATATTTCCACAATCACATTTTGCTCCATCTGATACAAAAATTTCATCTGGTTCTAGTTCTACATTTCTTAATTTATAATCATTTTCTACAATTGCTTTTCTTAAAAAGTCATATCCTTGTTCTGGTCCATATCCTTTAAATCCTTCTTGTGTTCCCATTTCTTCAATTGCTTTATGCATAGCATCAATACAAGCTGGTATAATTGGTTTGGTAACATCACCTATTCCTAATTTGATTACTTTTTTGTCTGGATTTTCTTTAGTAAATTTTTCTACTTTTTTAGCTATAGTTGAAAATAAATAGCTATCTTGTAATTCTAAAAAATTTTCATTAATTAAACTCATATCTTATTTTCCTTTCTATTTTAAATTTCCTTCAAATACTGTTTCTGCAGGACCTGTCATATATATATGATTGTTTTCTTTATTCCACTCAATTTCTAAATCTCCGCCTAGTAATTGTACAATTGCTTTATTATTTGTTAATCCATTTAAATTACAAGCTACTAGTGTTGCACAGGCTCCTGTACCACATGCTAAAGTTTCTCCTGCTCCTCTTTCCCATACTCTCATCTTAATGTGTTCTTTATCTAAAATTTGAATAAATTCTACATTAGTTTTGTTTGGAAATACTTCATTTACTTCTAAAATTTTTCCATATTTTTCAACATCAAAATTTTTTGTGTCTTCAACTATTGTAATTGCATGTGGATTTCCCATTGATACACAAGTAAACTTAAATTCTTTGTCTAATGCTTTTATTTTTAGGTTCATTACAGGTTCTTCTTGTGTTTTTACAGGTATTTTTTCAGGGTTTAAAATAGGCTCTCCCATATCCACTTTTACTGTTTTTACCTCATTGTTTTCTACATTTAATTCTAAAGTTTTTATACCTGCTAATGTTTCAATAGTTATTCTTGTTTTATTTGTTAATCCATTGTCATATACAAATTTTCCAACACAACGTATTCCATTCCCACACATTTCTGCTTGACTGCCATCCTGATTATACATTTTCATTTTAAAGTCTGCTACATCACTTTTACAAATTAAAATTAATCCATCTGAACCAATTCCAAAATGTCTGTTGCTAACAAATTGAGCTAGAGATGATTCGTTTTCTATGGTTTGATGGATGGCATCCATATAAACATAATCATTCCCTAGCCCGTGCATTTTTGTAAATTTTATCATATTTTCCACCTTCTTTTAGGTACTTAACTTATAAATAAAATATAGTTATATCTTATTGATTGCTATTTTATCATATGACTTTTCTTTTGTAAAGAGTACATTTGTTTTATTAATTTTTTATTAATTTTATTTGATTATTTAACATTTTGTTATATAATAGTTACAGAAAAGAGGTTTTTATGAAATTATTTAGAAAATTATTAATTATATTTCTTTTAATATTAATTGTTGTTTTCATTGTTGCATTTATCATAGGTTATAGTTATTATGCAAATACTTTAAAGGAAAAACCTTTGCTTACTCGAGTAGAAGAAATAACAAATAAAGAAAATTATATGTCTTTCGAAGAACTACCTGAAGTTTATATTAATGCTGTTATTGCTGTTGAAGATCATAGATTTTATGAACATGGTGCAATTGATCCAATTGGCATTGCAAGAGCTCTTTTTACAAATATAAGAGATAGAAAATTTGATGAAGGTGGAAGTACTATTACTCAACAAGTTGCTAAAAATGTGATTTTTAATCAAGATCAAACTATTATAAGAAAATTAGGTGAAATTTTTGCTGCTCATGATTTAGAAAAAAATTATAGCAAAGATGAAATCCTTGCTATATATGTTAATTCTTCCTATTTTGGAGATGGATATTATTGTATTTATGATGCTAGTAAAGGATATTTTAATAAAGAACCTAAGGATTTAACTTTGTCAGAAGCTTCTATGCTTGCAGGAATACCAAATGCTCCTTCTGTTTATTCTCCTACAGTAAATCCAGATTTGGCAAAAAAAAGGCAGGAACACGTTTTAAATAAAATGGTAGAATATGGCTATATTTCCCAAGAAGATGCTGATTCGGTTGAATAATATATTTATGTATTTTTATTATATAATACCATACAAAAATGACATATTAATTATTTAATATGTCATTTTATAATAATTAAATTTATAAGCTTATTTAATGCCTTCTGGTCTTTCTACATTAGTATTATTAATATCACTTATAACTAAATCTACTTTATATCCTTCACTGTCAATGTGTATTTCTCTAATGTATCCTTCTTTGTCTATGCTTACAGTAAATGTTATATTTGAATTAAATTTATTATCAGATGTATTATTAGAATAACTATAAGCATTATTTGCATATTGTTTTAATACTTCAATAGTATATGTTGTCATATTCTCTGATTCTTCTACTTTTTTAACATCAAAAATGATATTTAAGAAAGATAGTTCTCTTGGAATAAAGCATGTATGTTTTTTTACATTTTCTTTCCAAACTTCTGAATCTTTTGCTTTAGTCCAACTGTCTTGATGAAATTCTGGTGTTACATAGTTATGATCTACATATTTATTGTCAGTACCTTTATAATATGTTGTTGTTCCATCAGTATTTTCCATTAAAGCAGAATTACTTTTTATGTCATATTTAACTTCTTTACCATTTAAATTATATGTTGCAGAATTTGCATTATATGTTTTTTTGTAAGCTTCATAAATGCTACTTTTTATTACTTCTTTTTTGTTTGGTGTTAATTCATTTCTTGTATCTTGGTTATTAACTGGTTCTTCTTTTAAATCTTTAGGTTTATCAACTTTAGTTGTATTTAAGTCTCCTATATGGATTGTCATAATTACAGGTCCTAGACTAGGATTGTTTAAAACATCTTTTGTCCAATTGCAATCAATACTTCTAATATATCCATCATGATCAATCATAACAGTAAGTGTTATATCTGTTTTAAACATATTTGGAGTATTAAGTAAATTTTCTCCTGCTACGTTTGCAGAATCTTTATCAAGTGTTACAACATAAACTTCAAATGGACATCTCTCTATGTTTAATTTTTCAACTGATTTTATTTTTCTGAAATATCCTAGTTCACTAATACCAAATGATGAATGTATAGTACCTCGTTTTTCCCATTGATTTGTTTCTTGATTTTTTCTCCAATATGTTTGATAATAATATCTGCTAGCGTTAAATTCAGTTGTATATCTTCCTGGGAAACCTTCTAGATATTCTTCAACATCTCCATCTATATACAATCTTCTGTTTTGACTTTTATTATATTTTATTTTTGAATTTTCTGGGTATATACTTGTTCTGTATTTTGTAAGGTAAGCACTGTCAGCATTTTTTGTTTTTTCAACAGCTTTTTGAATTTTTGTAATTAATTCTTCATTTTGTTGAGCTTCTTCTTCAGATTTAGATGTACTTGGTGTTGCCTCTGGTTCTTTTGTCTCAGTTTCAGATTTATTTGAAACTGTTGGTGTTTGTTTTTCTGGCTCTACTTCTTCTGATTCTGATTTTTGTTGCTCAACTTCTTGTGTTGCTGGAGCTTTTGGTGTTTCTTCTTTTTTAGTTTCTGTTTCCTTTTTCTCTTGATTTTCTTTAGCTTCTGAAACTACTGGTGTTTGCTCTTTTGGCTCTGTTGCTTCTGGCTCTTTTTCTTCTTCAGCTTTTGGTGCTGTTGAAGTTGTTGGTGTTTTTTCTTCTGGTTTTGTTACTTCTGTTTTTTGCTTTTCTTCAGCTTCTTGTGTTTCTGAAGCTTTTGGCTCTTCTTTTTTAGTCTCTGTTGTTTTTGATTCTTCTTCAACTTTTGGTGTTGCTGAAGCTACTGATGCTTGTTCTTTTGGCTCTGTTGTTTCTGGCTCTTTTTCTTCTTCAGCTTTTGATGCTGTTGAAGTTGTTGGTGTTTTTTCTTCTGGTTTTGTTACTTCTGTTTCTTGTTTTTCTTCAGCTTTTGGTGTTGTTGAAGATACTTGTGTTTGTTCTTTTGGCTCTGTTGTTTCTGGCTCTTTTTCTTCTTTAACTTCAGTTTTGCTTGAAACTGCTGGTACTTGTGTTTCTGGTTCTTTTTGTTCTTCAGTTTTTGAAGTTGTTGGAGCTACTTGTGTTTGTGCTTTTGGCTTTGTTGTTTCTTGCTCTTTTTCGTTTGCTAAATTTTTTGTTTCAGAGCTTTCATATGATTGAGAATCTACTATTACACCAATTTGTTTATCTTCGTTTGAAGCTGTTTCTAAAGTAGTAACTTCATCTTCAGTATATGACTCTTCTTTATTTTCAGCATCCATTTTGTTTTGTAATTGTTTTGTACTTTCTCCTACTACAACATCTTCTAATTTTTCATCTTTACTAGATAAGCAATTTGGTATAACAACAGCAGTAGTTGCTATAGTTGCAGATGCACATATAGTAGTAATTACTAAGGCTGATTTTTTGCAAAATAGACTTATTAAAAATTTTTTCATATTTTTCCCCCCTCTTTTTAATATCTATATTATACCATTTTACAAGGTATTACGTCAATATTATATTGATATATTTTAGATTATTTTGAATATTTTTCCTAGATTTTCATTTATTACTAAATTTGCTTTACTATCATAAGGCGTACTATCTCTATTTATTAATACCAGGTTTCTTCCTCTAAAATAATTTATTAATCCACTTGCTGGATATACTGTTAAAGATGTTCCTGCAACGATTAATGTATTTGCTTATTCATTTTTTCCTTATAAAATTTATAAAATTCTTCTGTATTATTTATAAAAAAACTATGACTTAATATTTCTTCTGGAGGATATTTATATTTTTGATTGTATAGACCATCTTTACTTCTAAAATCAGGAATTCCACTTTCTGTTGATACTCCTGTAATTATATGTTTATGTTAATACCTTTTGATAGAAATGTCAATAGTTCTTATTTTAGTATTTACAATAAAAAAAATTTCTGATTGTATTTATATTAATATGCTAACAATCAGAAAATTTTACTATTTATATGTTAATGCTTATTTGGTTTCTAGTTGTAAAAAGCTTTATAATTTTGTGCTAAAAATAATATTATTGAAACATACATACTCTAAATCCCCATCCAGGGCTTTTACCTGAAGCTGCAACACCTCCCCAGTAATTTGATGGGCAATCTTTACCGACTTCCAGTACAACTTCCACCTCTATGTGGTCCCCACTGCTCACATGTATATTCCCACACATTACCAGCAAAATCAAATATATTTTCTAAGGAATTATTATCTGATGCTCCAGTAGTATATAATATTCCATAACCGTTCGTATCTTGAGATTTTTTCAATTTGTTTTCTACATAATTATCAATACTAAAATCAAACTCCTTCCAATCTTCATCTAAAACATAATTTTCCCATTTTTTATATTTTCCTCTATCTAAATAAAATTCTGATACTCCATAATTTCCTATGCTATTACTATCTTCAGTTAAAAGTTTGTGTATAGTATCTCTATAATCTTCACCTTTTTTTGCAACTTGTTTTTCCTCTATAAATCTTAACATTAAATCCCATTGTAAGCCAAAAGGTAAGGTGCTAGTACAACTTCCGTTATACATATTTAAAGATAATTCAAAAGCATCTGGATAAGTTAAATTTCCTAAAGTATACTGATTTTGTTTTGAAAATAAAGTTATATTCATATCTGTTGTATACTCTTCTATATCTTCAGATGTCCCAGCTTCATATCTTCCAAACCAAAATCCACCATTTTTATAAATATATGATAACATTTTATTTTTTAAATTATTATACTCATCTATTCCTATTTTAAAGCTTGAAGACCACATATCATAAAAATCACTATCCCTAAATCCACTCGCATAATTTTGTAAATCTTTTTCTATATTAGTATAATCTTCTTCTAAAAGTTTATTTTTTCCTAAGCCAGTTAATTGGTAAATATTTGTATTTTGAGGAACTTCAATCCAAACAAATTCATTTCCTTTACTATCTATTATTACTAATCCATCATCAATAGTATTTTCTCCTTCTACTTGACTCACAGCAAACCCTGCTGGTATTATTATTTCAGTTCCAGTTCCACTCTTATCAGTATATTTCGTGTTTTCAAAATTCATTGCTGCTTCAGCTATTGTAAGCTGTCTTTTTTCTTCTGCTGTTGCTTTTTCTGTTTGCTCTTTTGCTTGATTTGTTTTTGTTAATATCCCATTTTCTCCAGTTAAGGTTGCAATTGATACTGCTGCTAAAATTAAAAGTACAATTATTGTTATTACTAATGCTATTAGTGTAATACCCTTATTAGTTTTTTGTTTTGTTTTTACATTTAATTTTTCCATTTTTCTTATATTCCTCCTTAGTTTTGATATTTGTTTTTTTTATTATCTACATTATTTCCATTTTTATAAATAGTATTCTTTATTAAGAACCTTTATTTATAAAAATAGCGAATAGCATATATTAAAATTGTACTATAAGTATTTTTTATTTTCAATACTTTTGGTAAATTTTTTATGCTATTCGCACACTTTTATTTTATAATATAACTTCTATTTCATAATTACTTCTGCTACCATCTAATTTAATATAATTTTCTACTTCATTACCATTTAATAAAACTTTGCTTGTGCCTTCTTCAAAACAATTCTTTCCGTTTGGATTTTTAATTTGAATATTATAAAAGCTTTCTTTCCAATGATATTTTATTTGGTATTCTTTCCAAGTAGATGGAATACAAGGAGCTATTTTTAAATATCCTGCTTCTATTTTTAATCCTAGTAAATTTTCAATTCCTGCTTTATAATACCAACTGCTTGAACCTGTATACCAAGTCCATCCACCTCTACCTGCTAAATTTCCACTTCCATAAATATCAGCTGGTATAACATATGGTTCTACCTTATATTTTTGACTTGCTTCTTTTGTTCTGCTATGCTCAATTGGATTAATCATTCTATATAGTTCAGTTGCTTTATCACCAAATCCAAGCATTGCTTCTGCTATAATAACCCATATTGCACTATGAGTGTATTGCAGTTGTGGACATTTTTTCTATCCTACCTTTTTCTCATAATTCTTTCTAGCACATATAAACTTATTTAAATTATTATTGACTTCTTGTAGTGGTTTAAAGTTGAAATAAACATCAACTTGCTTGTCACTATGAATTTCAATTTTTTCTATAAATTCTCTAATTATTTCTTTTGTTGGTTTTTCCATACTTAAAAATTCTTCTATCAAATTATTTAATCTACTTTCACTTTTTGTTTTATCATCTTCTCCAGATAGTTGTTGTTCTAACTCTTTGATGTTTTGTTCATAGCCTTTAATAGTTTCTTTTATTCTATTTGCATTTTTCATATATTCATCAAGTGTAATAATTCCTGCAAGTCTATCATCATACATTACTTCGAGCTTTCTAGTTTCTTTTTCGATTGTCTCTTTGAAAGAGTCTATCTGCTTCTTTATATTAAATTCTTCAGACTGTTTTGATTTCGATTGTTTTGCAATTTCTTCTAGTTTTTTTGTATTGGTATAAACTTTACAAACTTCTCGTAAAACTTCTAACATTTGTTCTTCAAAAACTTGATAATTAAAATTGTGTGGTGAACATACATCAAATTTTCCAAACCTTCCATATCTTTGACATCTACCATAGATATTTCCGTTTTTATCTGGACTTCTTATTCCAATATA
>CANRFI010000040.1 GCA_947629855.1 uncultured Clostridia bacterium | reverse complement strand
TTTACCAAAATCTAAAGGGCTTTTATAATTTAAAATTTTATTTCCAATATCAGAATTTGTAGTAATATTAATATCATCAATATACAATTGCTTTACTGTATTTTCATTTGTTAATTCAGAAATTGTGCTAGTATTATCAATATAAATAGAAATATCAGAATATTGACAAATACTCATATCTTGAAGAGATTGATTTTCAGAATTATTAATTGCATTTGCACTACTATATAATAATATTCTTTGAATATTAAAAATTGATTTTTCGTTTTCATCAGCAATTTCTATCATTTCATTTGCAAAAGAATCTCTTTGAAAAAGATCAGCAAATACAAAATGATAAAGTAAAATACAAGTAAAGAATAAAACAATAATTAATATAACAAATAATAGCCTTTCATTTCTAATTTTAATTTTTTTCATTAATTAACCTCCATTATTCACGAAGTCTATTATACAAAGTTTGCATATAAGTAAATACTTTTGAGTACCAATCTGGATCAGAAGCATATCTTGTATTAACACCCTTTAAAGTAGGTCCATTATAAAACCAAGCAGAAGCAGTTTCATTATCATAAATTTTTGTACCAGATGGATTTAAATAATATTTTACTAAAGATTTAGCAACTGTTTCTATACCCTCTGAATAATCTGCAAATTCAAAAGAAGAAGTATAAGGAGTTGAATCATAAGATCCATATCCAAATAAATTTTTCTTATCTTTAGCAATATCAGAAGTACCCCAATTACTTTCGTGAATAGCAATTGCTGCTAAGAAAATACCATTTATATTATATTTCTTTTCTGCGTTATAAAAAGCAGTATAATTATTTTCAAATATCTTATTTTTATCATTAGAAAGATTTGTAAATATCTTCTTATAATCATTTAAACTTAAGCCACTTGTCCTATTCAATTCTATGTCAACATTTACCTTAATTAAAATTTTCTGAATTCTATTTTTTTCAACAATATTTGGTGTAGTATAAGAAGAAGTCAAATTAGATGTTTTTATATATCCTTCAATATTATCGTAAGAAACTTTACACCATTCTTCACTTGGTAATTCTAATATTTTAACATCTAAACTTTCTTTAACTTCAGCAACATCATTAGAAGAAGAATCAGCAGATTCTTTTAGATTAGAAGTAGACACTAAATACATTGTATCTCCTATATGTACTTTATGCTTTGCTAAAAATTCAGATGTACCAATATCAATTACTTTAGAAACAGGATCTACCATTTTTTCTTTATTTAAAATTATTTCTTCTACAAAATTACCATTTTCGTATGTTTTTACAACTGTTACAGTTTCTTTTCCGATAGTTCCTTCTCTCATAATTACTTCTTCACTTTTGGGAAGTGATGGATTATTGTTATACTCTGTTTCAAATTCAATATCACGTTCTTCAGTTACTTGTTCTTTTACTCTACCCATATTAGCATTTTCAGAAATAATATTTTGAATATTTAATCTATGACGATTTAATTCATACTCTGATATTTCTGAAATTTCTTCTTTAGCGTAACTCTGTTTAAAAGAAGTATTTTTTGGGAAGAACACAGCTAGTCCAACAATTAAAATTCCACAACCTATTATAATATGAGAAAGTTTCAAATCATGATTTTGATATGGGTTGTTATTACGGAAATTAAAATATTTTTTAGTTTCCTTTGAATTAATAGGTTTAACCGGTTCAGAAGGTTGAGGATTGTGCTGCATTTCCTGCAATTCCCTAAACACATCAGATAAATTTCTATAATTATTAGGATTAGGCATAACTTCATATCTTCCTTTTCTTAAAATAATACATATTTATTATACAATAATCATCAAAAAATGTCTATAAAAAATGAAAAAAAAAATATGGGATTTTGTAGCAAAATAACAAACTTTAGTGGCAATATTATAAAAAGAATGAAAAATGATATCTATATTTAAATTACAATAATGTAATACTTCAAAAAGTTGAAAAAAAGGGCTAAATATGATAAAATTAATGTAGAAGTAAAAATAGTAAAAGAAGGTGATTAAATTGAAAAAGAATATAAAAAAAATAATGATAATCACGTTAGTATTTTTATTATGCATACCCTCTTTTAATTTAGCCAAAAAAGGAGGAGAAACTTGGAGTGAATTTTATCAAAGATATACCACTACAGACGAAAAAGACCTAAAAAAAGAAGATATACAAAGGATGCTTGATGGACCAACAGAATATGAAAGATTTAATGAGGATACATTATTTATGGATGCAACTGCTCTAGCAGGACCTCAAGAAAGAGCAAGAGAATTATTAACTGCAATAGAACAAGCAGAAGCAGTAGATCCAACAGAACCAGGGACAGATTCAACTATAAAAGGAGTAGATGAAGAAAAAGCAAAATCATTGCAAGAAGAAATACTAGATTATATAACAAATAAAGATTATAATGCTTCAAATATGACAGAAGAAGAATTAAAAACATGGATTAATAAAATAGATAGTTATGCCATAACAGTAGGTGGCACTAATGCAATGCAATCAGAGTCACAAAAACGAATTATGGCAGCTAGAGAAGAAATGAACCAAGAATTAGGAAATAAAACAGGAAAAACAGATGACTCAGTTTATGAGAATCAAGCAGAAAAAACAGATGAAAAGAAAGACTATGTTATTTATAAAAATCCAGAAAAAACAGATGAAAGTAAAATGGCAAGTAGTAGTATAGAAGATATGATAACAGACTCAGAAAAATTTATGAGTCAAAGTTCAGAATCAAAATTTGAAGAAGGAGATTTAAGCCTATTTTCAGGAACGATAGCAGGAATATTAGGGACAATAGCAATAGCAGTAGCAGTAATAATGGCAGGAATATTAGGAATAAAATTTATGACAGGAGGAATAGACGAAAAAGCAGAAGTAAAACAATTAATAGTACCATATATAGTAGGATGCATAGTAGTATTTGGAGCCTTTGCAATATGGGAAATAATTGTTCAAGTAATAGGCAATAATGTGTAAAAAAAATAAGAAGTATTATATAAAAGCAAAGAAGAATTAAAAATCTTCTTTGCCTTTGCTATTACCAATAAAAATACTTGCAAAATTCTTAAAAAGGTATATAATGTAAGCTATAAATGTTAAACATTCTCAATTTCAAAATCATTTATTAAGATATGAGCTTTAGAAAGGAACACAATAAAAAATGGAAAAAATAGAAGAAAGTATACAATACAATTTCAAAAATAAAAATTTATTAAAAACAGCATTAACTCACACGTCCTATGCTTATGAAAATAAAATAGAAAGTAATGAAAAATTAGAATTTTTAGGAGATAGTATATTAGAATTTATATCTAGTAAATATTTATATAATAACTATCCAAAATTAAAAGAAGGAGAAATGACTAAAGTCAGAGCAGCAGTAGTTTGTGAAAAAAGCTTATACAAAATAGCAAAACAACATAATTTTAGTGATTTCTTGTATGTGGGAAAGTCAGAAAGAAAAACAGGAGGAGAAAATAGGCCAGCTATTTTAGCAGACAGCGTAGAAGCGGTAATTGCAGCAATTTACTTAGATGGTGGAATAGAAATGGCAGAAGAATTTATTATAAAAAACTTAAAAGAAGAAATAAAAAAAGCCACAAAACACGTAGGAGATAAAGACTATAAGACAGTATTGCAAGAAAAATTACAAGAACATGGAGAAGTAAAAATAGAATATGAAATTATTAAAGAAAAAGGACCAGACCATAATAAAAGTTTTGAAGCACAAGTAAGTTGCAATGGCAAAATCTTAGCAACTGGAAAAGGTAAAAGTAAAAAGGAAGCAGAAATGCATGCAGCAAAAAAAGCATTAGAAGAAAAGGAGTAAATTATGAAAAAACAATATATCATACCAATATTTGTACCACACCTAGGATGTCCTAATGACTGTGTTTTTTGTAATCAAAAATCAATTAGTGGACAAAAAAAGAATATGACAAAAGAAGAAGCAAAAAAAATTATAGAAAATCACCTAGAAAATATAAAGACAGAAAATGCTCAAATCGAAATAGCTTTTTATGGTGGCAGTTTTACAGCAATTGAAAAAGAAAAGCAAGAAGAATTATTATCTTTAGCATATGAATACATAGAAAAAGGAAAAGTAGAATCAATTAGAATATCTACAAGACCTGATGCTATTGATAAAGAAACATTAAAAATGCTAAAGAAATATAAAGTAAAAACGATAGAACTTGGTGTACAATCTGCAAACAACTATATTTTAAGCAAATCAAATAGAGGGCACACATTTGAAGATGTAAAAAAAGCATCTAGAATGATTAGATGGAATGGATTTAAACTTGGACACCAAATGATGGTAGGACTTCCTGAAAGCACAAGAATTGATGAAATTAACACAGCAAAATCGTTAATAAAATTAAAACCTAAAATGGTAAGAATTTATCCAGTTTTAGTCGTAAAAGGAACAAAACTAGAAGAAGATTATAAAAAAGGAAAATATGAACCATTAACAGTTGTACAAGCAGTTGAAATTTGCAAAGACTTAGTTAGAATGTTTGCAAATAAAAACATAGAAATTATAAGAGTAGGTTTGCAAAATACAGATGAAATATCAGAATCAGAAAAAGAAGAAAGTGAGTTAGTTGCACGGACCATTTCATCCAGCTTTCAGACAACTTGTTGAATCTAGTATGTGGTATGATGCAATTGTTGAAAAAATTAAAAAATTAAATGTAAAAGTAAAAGAAGTAGAAGTAACTGTAAACCCAATAGATGCTAATAACGTAATTGGACATAAAAAAGAAAATGTAATAAAATTAAAAGATACATACGATGTAGACTTAATATTAAAACAAGATGAAAACATCAAACAAGGTAAATCAAAAATAGAAATTACAAAGACTTATAATGACTTTTTAGAAGAATAAAATAAAAGTATAAAATCACCAATATATGCAAATAATGCTATAAAGGTGATTTTTTATGCAAAAAGAACAAAAAAATAATATAAAAAGAATGATTGTTGAAATCATTGGAATATTAGTAGGAAGTTTTGTAATGGCAACAGGAATAGCACTATTTTTATTACCAAATCAATTATCCTCAGGAGGAGTATCTGGTTTAGCAACAGTAGTCTATTATTTACTAAATATACCAATGGGAACAACAATTCTTGCTATAAATGCTCCATTATTTTTATTTGCTGTTTTTAAAATAGGAAAAAAATTTTTTGTTAAATCTTTAATTGGGACAGTTTCATTATCAATATTTATTGATTTAATAGATCAATTAGAACCATTAACCAATGACCGATTTTTAGCTTGCATTTATGGAGGAATTATTATAGGGCTTCGGAACAGCAATTATATTAAAAGTTAATAGCTCTACAGGAGGGAGCGATTTAGTAAGTTATATAGCAAAAGAATACAGACCAACAATCAGCATGAGTAGAGTAATTATACTAATGGATATTGGAATTGTTGGATTAAATGTAATCTTTTTTAGAGAAATTGAAATAGGCTTATATTCTGCAATTGCAATTTATCTAATGGGTAAGATGATAGACATTGTATTTGAAGGAATATATTTTACTAAATTATTATTTATTATATCAGATAAAAACGAAGAGATAGCTAAAAAAATTGGCGAGAAAATAAAACGTGGAACTACTGGAATTTTTGGAAAAGGAATGTATACTGGAGAAAACAAATTAATCTTATTATGTGCAGTAACAAGAAGAGATATTGAAAGAGTTAAAATGGAAGCAAGAAAAATAGACCCCCAAAGTTTTATTATTATAACAAATTCAAGAGAAGTAGTAGGATTAGGATTTAAAAAAGTTTAAAAATATATACAAAAAAATGTCTAAATATAGTATAATATATTTGGACAATTTTTTTTTTAGGAGACTAAATATGAAAGAACAAAAAATAATATTAAAAAATGTAAACTCATTTGAATTAAAAGATATATTTGAATGTGGGCAATGTTTTAGATGGAATAAACAAGAAGATGGAAGTTATGAAGGGGTATTTGGAGAAAACGTAGCAAATGTAAAAAAAGAAGGTAGAGATGTTATAATAAAAGGTATATTTAAAGAAAATATACAAAAAACAGTAGAAGAATATTTTGATTTAAAAAGAGATTACAATAAAATCAAACAATCCCTATCAAAAATAGATGAAAATATGAAAACAAGTATAAAATATGGCTCAGGAATTAGAATTTTAAATCAAGACTTATGGGAAACTATTATTTCATTTATCATATCTGCAAATAACAACATTCCAAGAATTAAAGGAATTATTGAGAGATTATCAAAAAAATATGGAGATAAAATAACTTGGAATAATAAGGAATATTACACATTTCCAACAGTAGAAGAACTAAAAGATGTTGCTATAGAAGAATATAGAAAATTAGGTTTAGGCTTTCGAGATGTCAGATTATATGAAACAACAAAAATGATATTAGAAAAGAAAGTTGACTTAAACCAAATGCAAAAAAATCCAAATACATTAGAAATAAGAGAAGAACTATTAAAACTTTCAGGAGTAGGACCAAAAGTTGCAGATTGTATTCTTCTATTTTCAACATTAAAAAGATTAGAAGTATTTCCAATTGATGTGTGGGTAAGAAGAGTAATGAATGAACTATATATAAAAAAAGAAGATGAAACAAGTTTAAGTAAAAAGCAAATTGAACAGATAGCACAAGAAAAATTTGGAAATCTTGCAGGACTTGCTCAGCAATATCTATTTTACTGGAGAAGAGAAGCATAAAAGTTTATATGTAAAAGGAGAAGAAAAATGAAAAAAACAGTCAAACTATTACTAATTGCTATATTTACAGTTATAATAATATTTATATCTAAAAACACGGTAGATGCAAGAAGTTACAAAATTGAGAATATGGATATACAAGCAACAATTAATAAAGATGGTTCTGTAAGTATAGAACAAAGTCTAACATATAAATTCAATGGAATATACAATGGAATTTATATTAATATTCCATATAATTTAGAAGATACGACCCTTAAGAAAATAAATAAAGAAAATAGTATTGATGATAGCTTTTATAATGGAAGTAAAATTGATGTAAAAGGTGTTTATTTAGTCCAAAATGGAGAAACAAAACAATTTACGCAGAAAAATTATGCTTACAATGGAAATGAAGGTGTATATACTATTACAGAAGAAAATAATATACAGCAAACAAAAGTATATTCACCATCGGAAGATGTAACCAAAACCTTTAAAATTGATTATATAATTAACGATTTATGTGTAAAGCACAATGATGTTGGAGAATTATATTATAACTTTATTGGTGGAGGATGGGAAGTAGAAATAGAAAAATTAAATATTGATATTTACATACCAGAAAATACAGAAGAAATCAATATTTGGGCTCATGGACCATATAACGGAATATCAAAAATCATAGATAATACACATAGTAATTTTAAAGTAGAAAATATAAAACCAGGACAATATGTAGCAACAAGAGTACTATTTAATAATAGTAATATACCATATTCAGAAAAACTTTCTTACTTAAATGCCAAAGAAATGGTTTATAAAGATGAAAATGCAATTATAGAAAACGAAGAAGAAAAAAATGCTTTTACAGTAAAAATTATAATTTTTGCAATATGCCTATTTATCTATTGGATTATTTTAATGTTAATTTTTGAAAAAGATAAAAAATATCCAGTAACCAACATAAATGAGGAAGAATTATTTGAAAAATACAATCCAATGATTGCTCGGATGCATTCAAGGAAGTAGGACAATTTTAGCAAGAGATATTATCGCAGTTATATTAAATCTAGTTAACAAAAAAATAATTCTTTTAGACATTAACCCATCCATAGGAAAAAGTAATTATATTTATAAAATTAGTAAAAACAAAAAGTTAGAAAACAAAATGGACAGCATTGAAAAATATGTATATGATTGGGTATTTGATTCTAAAGAAAAAGTAGTATTAAATAATAGACTAGAAGATATGCCAAAAGAAAAAGAAGCAAATAAAAAATTCAAAGAATTAAATAAATTAGTAGAAGAAAATTTAGCTGTTAAAGGTGCAAATCAAGCTAAAGTGCCACTTATATTAAGAGCATTTAATGTATTTTTATTTGTACTAAGCATTTTAGTTATATATAAACACACAATGTTTAATGGATTTGATATATATAATTCTAAAATTTCTAATAATATTTTATTAGAACTTATTATTTATATTATACCTTTATTTCCATTACTTATGGGAATATTATATATACCAATCAATTTAATCATCATCATAAGACATAAAATTAATAAAGCCGTGCAAAGAATAACAGGTCAAAAAATAGTAACAGCAACTATAAGTTTACTAATACTTTTTGGAGTAATTATTCTCTTAACTGCAATAATCTCATCTGAAAAATATATTGTAGCAGATGAAGTATTAATTTGCATTGCAACTATTTTAATATTAACAGATAATTTAATGCTAAAGAACAATAGTATTATGATTGAAGATTATAGTAAATTAAATGCGCTAAAATATAAAATTGAAAATTATACTTTAATGGAAGATAGAGACATTGAACAAATTACATTATGGGAACAATATTTAAGTTATAGTGTTAGCTTTGGAATATCAAATAAAATTATAAAAAGAATAAAAGGATTACATTTAGATGAAGACTTAGAAAAATTAATAATAAATACATCATTTAGTGATTTTATTACATCAGATTACGGAATGTTTTATACATATGCAAGTTTAGACAGAAGATTTATGAAATCCTATGGAGAAACATTAAGTAAAATGGGAGAAGGAGGCGGATCCTCTGGAGGAGGTGGCCGGAGGCTTTTCTGGCGGAGGAGGCTTCTCTGGTGGCGGAGGAGGCGGCCGGAGGTGGCCGGAGCCTTCTAACAAATATAAAAATAAGGAGTAAAAATGGGATTAAGAATCATATATGGAAAACCAGGAAGTGGAAAAAGTGAATATTGTTATTCGGAAATAGCAAAAAAAATAAAAGAAAAAAATAAAATTTATATGATTACACCAGAACAGTTTTCATTTACAGCTGAAGAAAAACTAATGAAAACTGTTTCTTCCCATGCAATACTAAACGCTGAAGTAGTACACTTAAGTAGAATGGCATATAGAATAATCAATGAAATTGGCGGAAGTACAAAAACCAACTTATCTGAATCTGGTAAAGCAATGTTAATATATAACATATTAAATAAATATAAAAAAGATTTAAAATTTTTAGGAAAATCAGATGAAAATATTGATTTATGTATGACAGCAATAACAGAATTTAAACAGCATAATATATCAGTACAAGATTTACAAAAAGAAACTGAAAAAACAGAAGACATTTATTTAAAAACAAAATTACAAGATATTACTTTAGTTTATAAAAAATTTGAAGAACAAATAAAAAATCAATACATTGATGAAAATGATTTATTAACAATTTTAGCTCAGAACATAGGAAAAACAGACTTAATAAAAAATAGTATTATATATTTAGATGAATTCTCAGGTTTTACACATCAAGAATATGAAGTTATTAAAGAATTAGTAAAATACGCAAAACAAGTTAATATAACAATATGTACAGATAATTTAAATATTAATACAGACCCAGATATAGACATTTTCTATTCTAACAAAATTACCATAGCAAAACTTTGGAAAATAATAAATGAAAATAATTTAACATTAGAAGAACCAATTTATCTAAAAAAACAATATCGTTTTCAAACACCAGAATTGCAATACTTAAGCGAAAATATTAATAATAATAAAATCACCAAATATGAAAAAAATGTGGAAAACATACAATTATTTTTAGCTCAAAATCCTTATTCTGAAATAGAAAACATTGCAAAACAAATTACTAAATTAATTTACAATAAAAATATAAGATATAAAGACATTGCAATAATATCAAAAAATATAGAGGAATATTCTTCATTAGTTAGAGCAATTTTTTCAAAATATGATATACCTGTATTTATTGATGAAAAAAGAGATGTAAATCAAAATATTATTGTTCAATATGTACTTGCAATTTTAGAAGTATTAAATAAAAACTTTTCAAAAGATAGTATTTTTAACTACCTAAAATTAGGATTGACCAAAATAGAACAATATGAAATATTTGAACTAGAAAATTACTGTACCAAATGGGGAATACAATATAACAAATGGGAAAAAGACTTTGAATATGATATAGAGAAAAATGAAGACGGAAGCTATAAATTACCAACTAATAAGAGTGGACAATTCCAAGCAGAAACA
>CANRFI010000039.1 GCA_947629855.1 uncultured Clostridia bacterium | reverse complement strand
ATTGAAATATTTTTTGCTCTTTGCTTTATTTTTCCAATTTCATCTAAAAATATACAATAATTACTAGATAAATAGCTAATTAAATTTTCTTGATTTGCATAAAAGTAATCAAAATATTTGTCTATTTTACTTATATAATTACCTGCTTTAATTTGTTCAATATCTTCTTGTATAATTTCTTTTTGCTTTTTGTTTATTTCTATATTATTTATTTTTTCACAAACTTCTTCAATTGGAATGTCTAAGATGTATTCGTGAGCTGGTGCAATTGTTACTTTTTCTAATGTGTTTATAGATCTTTGAGTTGTTATATTAAAACTTCGTATAGAATCTACTTCATCTCCCCAAAATTCAATCCTAATTCCTGTTTCTTCATTGTTGGATATATCAACAATTCCACCTCTGATACTAAATTGACCTCTTCCTTCAATTAAATCACATCTTGAATATCCTAATTCAACTAATTTTTGCTTGATCTCTTCTATGTTATAGTTTTCACCTAATTTAAAATTGATTTCATTTTTATATAAAATTTCTTTTTTAGGCAATTTTTGCATAAGAGCTTCTATTGTTGTTACTACTATTAAATTTTTCTTAGATTTTATTTCATTTAATGCTTCTATTCTTTTATAAGGTAAGTCTTTACTTTCTGCAATGTAGTCATATGTTACTATGTCTTTTTTTAGAAATAATACTACTTTGTCTGTAAAGTATTTGATATCTTCATATATTTTTTTTGCTTGAATTTCATTGTATGTTACTATACAAATAGGTTTTTTGGCAAATTCGTTTATAGCTACTCCTATTTGTACCATTGCCACGTCAGTTAAGCCCGATATTGCTACCGGACTTGTTTTATTTTCTATTTGTTTCAGTAAGTCAAGAAATTTTTTTGATTTGCCTAGTTCTCCTAAAATTGTGTTCATAATTTCTCCTAAAAGTTATAAAAATTTAACTCGCTATTTATTATACTACATTTTGTTAAAAAAATAAAGTTATATCTTATGCCATTTTTGATTTTTATGTTAATATATGCTATAATTATATTGTAACCAATAATTTTTCTGCACTATACATTATAGGAGGTTTTTATGGGAGGCTATTTTTTACCTATCACTTCTAACTATGGGAAGCTAAATGAACGGCTTGTAAGATTTGCATTCGAATTCTTATTTCCGGATAGGATGCAGGATAAGGAATTTTACAAAAAGTTTTTGGATTTTGTAAATGACCGGTATAGCAAACTGGGCTGTACTGCTATCTGGCAAAATTCAGATTCCCCCTTTAGTTCCTTGGTGGGAACAAAGGAAGTGATTATTGATAGTCGAAGCGTTCGGATATCAAGAAACTTTAAGGTTTTACCACAAACTGCACTTTTTATATAATGGGCAGAAAGTATGGGCATCTGGAATTTTGGATGCCCATAGTTACATTTTTACAACTAATTTATCAAATTTTGAATTAATATATGCTTTTAGTTTTATCATAAATTCTTCTGGTTTAATTTCTTTTTTTGCAACCATGTCTAACCCTTTTTCCCAACTTGCAGTAAGTTTTGGATTTAACATATCTGGCATAGAATAATGCACAATGTCATAAATTTTTTCACCTTTCATAGTTGGCATTATAATTTGTGTTTTTGAATTAATTTCTATATATTTTATCTTTTCTAGTTTTTTTATGATTTCTGCTCTTGTACTACTTGTTCCAATTCCTGCACCTTTTATTTGTTCTCTTAATTCTTCATCTTCTATTAATTTTCCTGCGTTTTCCATAGCTAGAATTATAGATCCAGAATTATATCTAGTAGGTGGTGATGTTTCGCTATCTTTTATTTCAAATTTACAAATTTTTATTTCTTGACCTTTTTTTAAATTTTTTAATAACTCAATATCGTTTTCCACATTTTTATCATCTTCTGTGGATTGTTTGTTGGATTTTAATATTTCTAAAAATCCTTGTTTTACACAAATCTTTCCTCTACAATTAAATGTTTCTTCTTCTACTTTTATTGTTCCTTGAATTTTGTTATATTCAGCTGGGGGATAAAAAATTGCTAAAAATCTTTTTACAATTACTTTATAAATTTCTTTTTGCAAGTTTGGCAATTGGTTTAAGTTTTCATACCCTTGTCCTGTTGGTATAATTGCATAGTGGTCTGTAATTTTACTGTCATTTACATATTTGGTTTTTGTTAAATTAGTAGAATATTTTTCTTCTATCATTTTTTTGATATACTTTTGAATTTCCTCATCTTTATATCCTCTTGTTATACCATTTAAGTTTTTAGTAATTTCTTTTGCAACAGCACTTGATAAAACTCTTGCATCTGTTCTTGGATAAGTTACTAATTTTTTTTCATATAAATTTTGTATTATTTCTAGTGTTTCATCTGGTTTTATTTTAAATCTTTTTGTACATTCATTTTGTATTTCTGCTAAGTTAAATAGAAGTGGTGCATTTTCTTTTTGTTTTGATTTTTTTAGTTCTAATATGGTAGCTGTTTTTCCTTCTAAACCTTCAATAAAATTTTTTGCGTCTTGTTCTTTTTTAAAGCCTGATTCGTTGTATAATTTTGTGCTTTCATACATTTTGGATTTTTCATTGGTTTTCCATTCTGCTTGAAAATTTGCTGTTTCTTCTCCAAATTTTCCTATTATTTTATAATATTTTGTTTTTACAAAGTTTCGAATTTCTCTTTCTCTTTCTACAATTATTCCAAGCACACAAGTCATAACTCTACCAACTGATATAGATGCTTTTTCTTCTTGAATGCTTTGTGCTAATTTTCTTCCATAAATAATAGATAATAATCTTGAAAAATTAATTCCAATTAAGTAATCTTCTTTTGCTCTTAAATATGCACTATCAGATAAACTATCATAATAAGATAAATCTTTAGCTTCTTTAATTCCTCTTAATATTTCTTCTTCTGTTTGGGAATCAATCCAAACTCTTTTCATTTTTGCTCGTGGATTTGGTTTTGCCATCATAAATACAAGTCTTTGTATATATTCCCCTTCTCGTCCAGAATCTCCTGCATTGTAAATTTCTTCTACATCTTCTCGATTCATTAATTCTTTTACAATATTAAATTGATTTTCTACTTGTGGAATAATTTCATATTTCCATTCTTCTGGAATAAATGGAAGTGTTTCTAATCTCCAATATTTTAGTTTTTCATCATATTTTTCTGGATAGCTCATTGTTACTAAATGTCCTACACACCACGTTATAATCCATTCTTGTGATTCTAAATATCCATTTTTTCTGTTTGTAGTTATTTTTAATGCTTTTGCAAATTCCATTGCTACAGATGGTTTTTCTGTAATTATTAGTTTTTTGCTCATTTTATTCTTTCCTCTATATATTGATTTACAATCTTTTTTACTTTTATCATTTCTTGTTTTGTTTCTGGTATTTTATAATCAAATCTAACAATCATTTTACTAATATTATCACTTTCTTTTAACATTTCAAAACTACATTTGAAATTAATATCATATACAAATGAACTAAATCTTAATATTTGATCTGTTTGGCTAATTCTATTTTTATTATCTGCAAGTTTTCCTGAGTAAAAATCTTCTAGCATTTTTGGTGATAATTTTCCAAATTCTACTTGCTTAATTCTTTCTTCTTCTTGCCAATAAAAATAGATTGCTTCATATATAATATCTATTTTATCTGCATCTCTAATAATCTTGCTAAATAGCTTTTCTTCTTTGGTTAATTCTTTGCTTATTTCATAACGATTATGCTCATATATTGCTGTAAGAATAATTTTGTCATATTTATTTTCTTCTATATATTTTCGAATATAATCATTATTTTTTAAAATTTGTACTCCTACTTCTCCATGATTAAATTCAATGCTGTTATCTAATATAATACTATTTGTATTTTTATCATATATTTTATATTGTTCGAATCTTCCTATATCGTGCAATAGTCCTATTAATCCTGCTAGTTGTATTTCTTCTTCTGATAAGTCTAACTTTGTTGCAATTTTTTTACATATTTCTATTACTCTAAAAGTATGTCCTATTTTAGTTTGAATTTTTGAATTATTAATTCCTATTTGTTCTACATGGCTAATAAATTCTTTTTTTGCTTTTTCTATATCTATCATATTTACACCTCATTTTGAATTTTATCATCTTTCATTTTTAAATTCAATACTGATTATAAAATAACCTATTGTCTGTAATTAAACTGTAATGAATATTTAATATTATTGAAATACATTGTTTTCAATTTTGTAGTATAATAAAGTGTAGATTATACTAAGGAGAATTACTAATATGAGTATAGAAACAGATTTAAAAAAAGATGGAATTGAAGTAATAGAACCTCTAGATACTCTTAAAATTAATTCAATAGCAAGAAATATTTCTCAAAAAATTTGCGAAGCATTTCCTGATTATGGATTTAATCAAAATGATTTGTTTATTAAATTATCTAGATTAAATATGTATAAAGCAAAAATGCCTGAACGGAATGGCAGAGGCAAATTATTTTTATAAAAACACTTCTATTTATTTTAATGAGCATATTTTTGATAATGATTTAGAACTTTTTGCTTTGCATGAGTGTATTCATTACTTGCAAGAAGTAAAAGATAAAAGAAATTATTTAATAAGAATGGGACTTTGTGATTATACAGAATTTAAAATATATGGTTTAGGATTAAATGAAGCTGCTGTACAATTAATGGCTTCTAAAATAAATGCTATGCCAAAAGAATCTGTTAAATATTTTGGTATAAATTTTGAAACAATTAGTCCTTCTTATTATCCATTAGAGTGTTGTTTAGTAAATCAATTGGCATATATAACTGGTGAGGATGTTTTATTTGAAAGTACATTAAAAAGTAATGATAATTTTAAAAAAGTATTTTCTGATTTAACTTCACCAAGTACTTTTATGGCAATACAAAATGCTATTGATAATATTTTTAATGATGAAGAAGAAATTATTAAATTAAATAATAGAATTGCTCAAATTGATGATAGAAATAGACGAGTAGATGGTATGATTAAGAAAATTGATGAGTTAAAGCATGAAATACTTTTAACATTTATGAGAACTCAAAATCTTATTATCTCTAGTTATTTCGATAATGCTTTTAATCAAATTTATGATTTAGAAGGAATTGAACAATATAGGCAAAAATTATATAGTTTTAGAGATTTTTTAGGTTTTACAGAGGGCTATTCATTTTTTAATGATTATTATGTTTCAAAAATGGAAGAATTAGATAACAAATATACTTTAATAGAAAATGGTCAATTGGAAACTTCTATTAAGTTAGTTACTAAAAAAGAAAATGCTTTTATTAAAATTTTAAAAACACTTAAGAAAATAATTTTTGGTTCAACATCAGAACAAGAAGATATTTATTAATTTAAAATGACCAAATAACTTGTTAAAAGTTATTTGGTCATTTTAAATTTTTTATTATATTTTTAGCAGCTTCCCTTCCAGAATATGATGCCCAAGCAACTGTTGATTTTATTCCTGCTAAATCTCCCCCTGCATAGATTTTTGGGTTAGATGTTTGATATTCTTCGTTTATTTCAATATTTCCCCATTTGTTTGTTTTCAATCCTAATTTTTTAACATATGGTTCTACACTAGAACCAAGTGCCATAATAATATAATCTACATCTATTTGATAATTGCTATTTTCAATATTTACAGGAACTAATCTTTCATCATCTTCTTTTTTTACAAGTTCTGTTTTTATTAGTTCTACTTTTTCTACTTTGTTTTTTCCTATTATTTCAACAATATTATTTTGGAATAGGAACTGTATTCCTTCTTCTTTTGCTTCTTTTACTTCTTTTTCTTCTGCTGGCATTTGTTCTTGTGCTCTTCTGTAAATAACTTTAACTTCTTTTGCACCTAATCTTTTAATAGTTCTTGCACAATCCATTGCTACATTTCCGCCACCAATGACGCATACTATTTTATTTTTATAATCTGGATGTAATTTATATTCTAAAAGTTCATTTCCTCCGAATTACTCCATCTAGTTCTTCTCCGTTTAACACCCATTTTAGCTGATTTGTTTGCTCCTATGCTCAAAAATATAGCATCATATTGTTTTTCTAAATCTTGTAAAACTAAATTTTTTCCAAGTTCTTTGTTGTATTTTACTTCGATACCTAATTTTAATATCTTTTTAATTGTTTTTTCCACAATTTCTTTTTTTAGCCTAAAGTCTGGAATTCCGTGTACTAACAGTCCTCCTAAATAGTCATACTTTTCATATATAGTTACTTTAAGTCCATTTCTTGCAAGGAAAGCTGCCGCGGTTATACCTGAAGGTCCTCCTCCAATAATTGCTATTTTTTTATCATTTTTCTTTTCTTCTATTTCTTCTTTATAGCAATTTTGTAAGCTATCTTCATCTGAAATACTGTCAAATACAAAACTTTCTAATTCTCCTATAGAAACTGCTTCACCTTTTATTCCTCTTACACAAGAGCCTTGGCATTGCTTTTTATGTGGGCAAATTCTTCCACATACGCCAGGAAGTACGGTTGTATCTGATAAAATTTCATATGCTTTTTTTATATTTCCCATCTTTATTTGTTCTATAAATTTTGGTATGTTATTTCCTAAAGGACATCCTTTTTGTGCACATGGTTTTGCCATACAATTTAGACAGTAATTTGCTCGTTCATTTATTTCTTTTAATTTTAAGTTTTGCATAATGATTATATTTTTCCTTTCAATTGTGATTTTTTTTATTTTATTATATTTAAGTTTTACCTGTCAAATTATAGACTATGTGGTTTACTACTAAACTTAAGTCTTTTATAAAATCTATTTTTTTTGTTTCATCACGGAGTAATGCTGCTGGATGCCAAGTAGGTAAATATGATATTCCTTTCTTTTCTATCCATTTTCCTCGTGATACTGTTATTCCATATTCTTTACCTAAGATATTTTTAAGTGCTACACTTCCGAAGTAATACAATAATTTGTGGTTGTACTAAGACAACTTGATTTCTTAGATAGTCTAAGCATTCTTGTGCCTCATCATCTTCTGGATTTCTATTTCCAGGTGGTCTACATTTCACAATATTTGCAATATAAACTTCTTCTCTTTTTATTCCAACTGCTTGAAATGCCATATCCATTAGTTTACCTGCTTTTCCTACAAATGGTTCTCCGAAGTCTATCTTCATCTGCTCCGAGGTCCTTCTCCTATAAACATAACTTTAGCATTTTTATTTCCTACTCCGAATACAATGTTTTGTCTTGTTTTACATAGCTTACATTTTTTGCAATCTTTAATTGATTCCTCTAACTCTTCCCATGTTTCAAACATTTTTTACTCCTATTTTACACAATTTTCTATTAATTCAATTTTTATATCTTTAGTAGTATCAATTCTTGCTTTTGTTCCTATTGGTATTACTGTTTTAGTTTCAATATGACCAAAATTATTTGATTTAATAATTGGGAATTTGTATTTTTCATTTGGTAATTCTAATACATCTGAAATAATTTTTTCTAGACTAATTCCACTTTCGTGTTCATAATTTCCAATCCATAATCCTTTTATTTGTTCAAATACATCATTTTGTTTCATAAAAGCTAAAAAATTGCTTGCTACTACTGGTGGTGTTTCAATACCTAATTCTTCTAGAAATAATATCTTATCTTTAAAATTTGCTTTATATTTTCCTGCTGCAAATTCGTGAAGTAAGCATAGATTTCCACCTATTAGTTCTCCTTCCGCTTGTCCTTCTTGTAGTGCCCTATATTTTTCCCCTAATCTTCCAATTTCTAAACTACCTTTTACAAATCTTTTCAATGCCTCATCATAACTATAAGAAGTTTCATCTGTTGCAATTGTTTTAAAATTTGTTCCGACTAAATGTAACTAGTCCAGTTTTTGCTGTAATTATATTTGTAATTGATGTAATATCGCTATATCCACAGATAATTTTAGGATTTTTTTTGATTAGTTCATAATCTAAATATTCAAAAATATTATTAGAATTATTACCACCGCTTCGCACACCATATCATTTTAACTTCAGTGTCTCTAAACATATCATTTATATCTTCTGCTTTTTGCCTTGCTGAATTACTATATCCATTTATATTTGAAAATAAATTTTTTGCAAATTTTACTTTAAATCCACTTTGTTCTACTATTTCTTTTGCTCTTTTTACTTCTTCTATTTTTTCTCCTATAATTGGATCTGATGGTGCAACAACTCCTATAGTATCTCCTAATTTTAATTTATTTGGAATTATATTCATATGTGTTTTATATCCTCCTATTTTAATTCAATAATTGATGTGTTTAATCCGTATCCTGTTTTTTCTACTCTATATGAGTGAATTATGTTAGAATTGCAGACACTGCAAATTCCACTATCTATTATATTTTCTTCTTTTAATCCTTGTTTGCGTAATAATATTTTATTTATTTCTACAGTATCAATATTCCATTTTTTATTAGGGCCTGTTTCTACTATCCAGTGATTTTTTTCTTGTAAAAGATCCTGAAATTCTTTTACAAATTCATTTTTTACTTCTTCTTCCACTTCAAAATGGCATTTTCTAATACTTGGTGCCATACAACATATTATATTTTCTGGTTTACAATTAAATTCTCTTTGCATTTTTAGTACTGTTTTTACTGATATTCTTTGCAAAGTTCCTCTCCAACCAGAGTGAGTATTTGCAATTACTTTTTTTGCTGGGTCAAAGAAAAGTAGTAAAATGCAGTCTGCATTTGTTGTGGCAAGCATTAGGTTTTTTTGATTTGTGATTAATCCATCTGTTTTATCATATTGCTTTAAATTGCAATCTGGTTTATTTGAATTGAATTTTTGTGTCACTATTTTAACTGTATCTGTATGTGCTTGGTTTGTTTTTACTAGATTTATTTCACTACTTCCAATTGCTTCACATAAGTTTTTATAATCCTTCATTGCTTTGTTGTAATCACCTTTTGATGTTCTATAATTTTTATCTGTTCCTAAACTATATGCATGACTAATTATTTCTTTATATTCTAAAAGTTTTTTAAATTGCAAATATTCTGTGCCATTTTTCTTTATGTGCACAACATTTTCATTTGATAAATCCATTTTTATTTTTCTCCTATCATCTCTTTCATTTTGTCATATTTAGTTTCTTCTTTTGAATATTCTTCTGGTTTTAATCCAACTCTACCCTTCATAAATTTACCTGTAACTATCATAAGTAAAAAGAATAAAATACCAATTATAATCATACAATATGCTGTTTCCATTCTGTCTAATAAAAATGATGCTACTATCCCGATTATGGCACTAGTGATACTTCTTAAAAAATTATTTACTGTAAATATTTTTGTGTCAATTTCTTGGCTTGTAAAATTACTTAGATATTTTTCAATTAAAGGATCATATATTCCTGAACATATATACCTTATTATGTATGTTAAAACAATTATTATTATCATTATTTTATATTCTTTTGCAAATACACCTGCTACTCCTCCAAAGGTACATACTAATGTAATTGTAAATCCTAATACTATTAAAGATTTATTTCTAAAATGATTATGAAATATTTCTTGTTTTTTTGCCCCTATAGATGACATTAGTCCTAATATAGCAAATAACATTCCTAAATAACTTGCAGAAATATTTAAATCTTCCATCATACTAACTTCATAATTATTTAATATACCTATTATTGCTGTTATGATAGCAGAAAATAAAATAAGGCTTTTTATTCTTTCTGATTTTAATACAAATATGAATGATTGTTTAATTTCTTTCCATTGATTTACACTTTGTATTTTTTCATCTTCTTTTTTATTTGTTTTTACTGGTTCAATAAAAAATATTGATAAAATAGTTACTAAAATTAATGTAATAAGTGATAAACCTATTGGAATATATGGATTAATCTCATATAAGATACCTGCCAATATAGTAGAAATACCGTTTAAAATGTAATATCTTGACATACCTTTTTCATTAATTTTAGCAAATATTTTACTTTTTAATTTAGTTGGTGGTATGGATTCGTTTAATAAACTTGGTTCTGCACTTTCTTTAATAGCAAATGACATTGCGCTTAAAATCTCTGCTATAATTAGATTAAATAAGTTCTGACTAAATAAAATCATTACCATATAAGCACAACTTATTATATTACCTAAAATAATGCTATTTTTTCTTCCTAAAAATTCAATTATGAAAGTAGCTGGTATTTGTGAAAAAACTGCAAATAAATAGTAGAAAGAATCTATTAGTACAACATCTGCAGGATTAATGTGTTTTACTTCTATTAAAAATAAAAAGTTTATAGTATAAAAAAACAAGTAATCTCAACTTAATGTTTTATATGTCGGAAATAATTTCATATTTCGTTTTCTCATTTGTATCTTATTTGTTTCTTCCATTTTTTTCTCCTTACTTTTGTACTTTTTAGTCATTTGCAAAACTCTAAAAATCTTGCAAATACTTAACTTTTTTTGTTATATATATGTTATTTTTCTCCA
>CANRFI010000038.1 GCA_947629855.1 uncultured Clostridia bacterium | reverse complement strand
AAGAAATTTTACATCAAAAAAATGCTTCATTAGTTGTAGCTTATGAAAATGGAGAAATAAAAGAATATTATCAAGATCGAATAAAGGATATAAAAGATATTTTAAGAAAAGATGAAAACGTACTTAAAAGTGCTGTTATAGCTGATAAAGTAATTGGAAAAGTTGCAGGAAGTATTTTAGCGGTTTCAGGAGTTAAAGAAATTTATGCAGATATTATAAGTGAATATGCAATTCCTATTTTAGAAAAAAATCATATAAAATATGAATATAAAGAAAAAGTTAAATATATTATAAATCAAGATAAAACTGGAATGTGTCCTATGGAAAATAAATATAAAGATGAAGTTAATATTCATAAAATTTATAACGAAATTATAAATGCACAATAAAATGGAGTGATATCGAAGTGGTCATACCGATCCCACTCACTCCGCCATAGAAGAAAAAGGAGAAATTATGAAAATAGGATTAACAATAGGAAAATTTGCTCCATTACATAAAGGGCATCAATATTTAATTGAAAAAGGAATAAAAGAAATGGATAAATTTTATGTAGCAATTTACGAAACAGATGTAACAAATGTGCCACTTGAAAAAAGAGCAAATTGGATTAAAGAAATTTATCCAGAAGTAAATGTAATTTATGCCAAAAATCCTCCAACTCAATATGGATTAGATGAGAAAAGTGTAAAAATACAAACAGACTATTTAAAAAAATTAGTAGAAGGAATTGGTGTAACACATTTTTATAATAGTGAACCATATGGAAAATTTGTAGCAAGAGATTTAAAACTAGAAGAAGTACAGGTAGATAGAAAAAGAGAAAAATATCCAATAAGTGCTACAATCATTAGAAATAATTTAAAAGAAAATGAAAAATACATTGACAAAATAGTTTATAAAGATGTAATAAAAATTTAAATATTATATAATAAATGTATTTAGATATTCATAAAATTGTTATAAGATAAATATAAAAAGGAGAGAGAATATATGGAAACAAAAATTATTGGAGAAACATTACCAGCAGTTATTTGCAAATTAAAAAAAGGAGAAGCCATTGTTACTGAAAATGGTGGAATGAGTTGGATGGACGAAGGAATAGAAATGAAAACTACAACAAATGGTGGAATTATGAAAGGAATAGGAAGAGCATTTGCAGGAGAATCTATTTTTATGAATGAATATACAGCAAAAAAAGATGATGTAGAAATAGGATTTTCTTCTTGCTTCCCAGGAAAAATTTTAGAATATGATTTAGAAGAAGGAGCAACAATTATTGCACAAAAAAGAGCATTCCTTTGTTCACAAAATACAGTAGATATTTCAATAAAATTTCGTAAAAAACTAGGAGCTGGATTTTTTGGTGGAGAAGGATTTATTATGCAAAAATTCACAGGACCAGGTAAAGTATTTTTAGAAATTGATGGTACAGTTGTAAGAAAAGAATTACAAGCAGGAGAAAAATTAAAAGTAGACAATGGATATGTAGCTGCTATGACAGAAAATGTAAAATTAGATATTGAAACAGTAAAAGGAGTAAAAAATATAGTTTTTGGTGGAGAAGGATTATTTTTAACAACAGTAGAAGGACCTGGAACGGTATGGCTACAAACTATGCCTATTTCTAAATTATCAAATACATTAATGCTTGGAAGAGCAAAATAAATGTTTAAAGATGAAAGGAAAATAAAAATGAAGGTTATTTTAGTAAATGGCAGTCCACATAGAAATGGATGCACATATACAGCTTTAAAGGAAGTAGAAGAAAGCTTAAATAAAAATCAAATAGAAACAGAAATATTCTGGATTGGAAATGAACCAGTAGCAGGATGTATAGGATGTGGAAGCTGTCTAAAAACAGGAGAATGTTTTGTAAAAGATAAAGTTAATGAATTTTTAGCAAAAGTTCCTGAAACAGATGGATTTGTATTTGGAACACCAGTACATTTTGCAGCAAGTTCAGGAATGTTATCATCTTTTATGGATAGAGCTTTTTATGGTAGAAGAAATTTATTTAGTCATAAACCCGCAGCTAGTGTAGCAAGTTGTAGAAGAGGAGGAGCAACTGCAACTCTAGATGAAATAAATAAATATTTTGGAATTAGCAATATGCCTATAGTATCTTCACAATATTGGAATATGGTACATGGAACAACACCAGAAGAAGTAAAACAAGATATAGAAGGAATGCAAACAATGAGAACTCTAGCTAATAATATGGCTTGGTTATTAAAATCAATTGAAGCAGGAAAAAAACAAGGTTTAGAATTGCCTCAAAATGAAGATGTTATATCAACTAATTTTATAAGATAAATTTAAAAGTAAAGAAGAAAGAGTGGGATAAATTGGACAAAAATGGTAAAATAGGAATTTTTGACTCGGGAATAGGAGGAATTACAGTATTAAAAGAAATAATTAAAATCCTACCAAATGAAAATTATATATACTATAGTGACTCAAAAAATAATCCATATGGAAATAAAACAGATGAAGAAATAAAAAAAATATGTGATAATATAGTAAAATATCTTATATCAAAAGAATGTAAAATAATTGTAATTGCTTGTAATACAGCAAGTAGCAAAGCAGTAAACTTTTTAAGAAAAAAATATCCCCAAATGATGTTTGTTGCAATTGAACCAGCTTATAAAATGGTATATGATTATGCATATGAAAAGCCAACTTTAGTTATGGCTACAAAAGGAACTATAGAAAGTGAAAAATTTAATTTATTATTAAAAAAATATGATAATCATAAAACTTATTTACTACCATGTGTAGGACTAGCTGATATAATAGAAAATGATAACAAAGAAGAAATAAACAAATACCTAAAAGAAAACATTGGCATTTATAAAGAAAAAGTAGAAAATGTAGTACTTGGATGTACACATTATCCTTTAATACAAAAAGAAATACAAGAAGTATTAGGACAAGTTAAATTTTTTAATGGTGCACCTAATCTTGCTAAACATTTAAAAGACATACTAGAAGAAGAAAATTTATTAAATGATAAGGAAAATGGAAAAATAGAATTTGAAGACTCTCAAAAACTAAAACAAAAAGAAGAAAGTTTTTTTCAAATACTAAAATCATTATGATATTATAATCTGAAACAGATTTTTTAAAATTTTTAAAGTTTATACTATAAATAAAAATTTGAAATAAAATATTTCAAATTTTTATTTTTTTAGAAACTGTTAAAAGCTTCAATCTAGGAGACAATTTCGACGACACAAAAAATTCACAAAAAATTTAGCAGAAAGTATTGACAAGTGCTAAATATGGGTATAATATATAAGATGTTTAGCAATCAAAGCAAAAGAGTGCTAAAGAGGTGAAAAAAATTGTTAGATGAAAGAAAAAAGAAAGTCTTACAAGCAATAGTAGAAGAATATATAAATACAGCAGAACCAGTAAGTTCAAACAGCTTAACCAATCATTATGGATTAAACTGTAGTAGTGCAACTATTAGAAATGAAATGGCAGAACTAGAAAAAATAGGGTATTTAGATAAAACGCATACATCAAGTGGCAGAATCCCATCAGCAAAAGGTTACAGATACTATGTTGATGAATTAATAAATGATCAAGCAATAAGTCTAGAAGAAATTAAATATATAAGTACTAAATTAGAAACCAAAGTAAACGAAATAGAAGACTTAACCAAAATTACAGCAAATACAATTTCAGAAGTTACACACTATACAACAGTCTCAATTGGACCTAAAACATCAAGCCAATTAATAGAAGAAATAAAATTTGTTTTATTAGGCTCTAGAATGATGTTAGCAGTAATATTGACAGATACAGGTTTAGTAAAAGAAACTATAATAAAATTTGATGAGGACATAAACGAAAAACAAGTTGAAACAATGAACTATATGTTCAATCACAAATTAAAAGGGCAACCAATTGAAACAATAGACAGACCATTAGAAGAATACTTATATGATGAAATGACATATAGCGTAAATGTAATTAAGCCAGTAATAGAACAAATAAAAAAAGTATTAGAAGAAGATAAAATTTACTTAGAAGGAGCTAACAAATCATTTGACTTACCAGAGTTTAATAGCTTAGAAGTAGCAAAAAATTTTGTTAATATATTAGATACTAAAGAATTAGTATCTGATATGTTAAACACAGGATTTGCAAAGGATATTAATATTTATATTGGAGAAGAAAACGAAAAAGAAGAGCTAAAAGACTTTAGTGTAGTAACATTTAAACACAAAGTAAATGGAAAAGACTTAGGAACAATAGGAATTATAGGACCAAAAAGAATGGATTACTCAAAAGTAATTTCAGTTATGAAATATATTAGTAAAAAACTAGATGATAATAATAAATAAAGAGAAAGGAGTGCTATTAAATGGCAGAAAAAGAAAACCAAGAGGAATTAGAAAACCAAGAAAATGTAGAAAACACAGAAAATCAAGAAGAAAATAAAAAAGGAGAAATGGTGCCAAAACAAGATTATGATGAATTAGATGACAGATATAAAAGAATATTAGCAGAATTTGAAAATTTCAAAAAAAGAAATAGCAAAGAAAGAGAAACATTATATAATTCAATACTTTCAGATGTTGTAGAAGTTATACTTCCAGTTGTAGATAATTTAGAAAATGCAGTAAAAGCAGAAACCCGGTGACGAAGAATACAAAAAAGGAATTGAATTAGTATTAAAACAATTAAAAGATGTATTAGCATCAAAAGGAGTAGAAGAAATAAAAGCAATAGGAGAAACTTTTGATCCAAGCCTTCATGAAGCGGTAAGCAGTATTCAAGATGAAAATTTAGGAGAAAAAGAAATTGCACAAGAATTTAGAAAAGGATATAAAATAGGCAATCGAGTAATTAGACATTCAATGGTAGTAGTTGCAAATTAAATATTGTAGCTCTATTAATAAAAAGTATACAATAAATCTAATTATATAGTTATTAATTTTAATATAATGATTAAAAAACGAGGAAAAATCATTATTAATAAAAATTTATATAAATAAAAATGGTGTTTTTGGACCTCGACAAACACATCAAGAGGAGGAATTTTAAAATGGGAAAAATCATAGGAATTGACTTAGGAACAACAAATTCATGTGTAGCAGTTATGGAAGGTGGAGAACCAGTAGTTATACCAAATGCAGAAGGAAACAGAACAACTCCATCAGTAGTTGCATTCTCAAAAAATGGAGAAAGATTAGTTGGGCAAATAGCAAAACGTCAAGCAGTTACAAATCCAGACAATACTGTTATATCAATCAAAAGAAAAATGGGAACAAATGAAAAAGTAGATATAGAAGGTGATAAATTTTCACCACAAGAAATTTCAGCAATGATATTACAAAAATTAAAATCTGATGCTGAAAATTATTTAGGACAAAAAGTAACACAAGCAGTTATTACAGTACCAGCTTATTTTAGTGATAGTCAAAGACAAGCAACAAAAGATGCTGGAAAAATAGCAGGACTAGAAGTATTAAGAATTATAAATGAACCAACAGCAGCAGCACTTGCATATCGGAATGGATAAAGAACAAGATCAAAAAATTATGATTTACGACTTAGGTGGAGGAACATTTGATGTTTCTATTCTAGATATTGGTGATGGAGTATTTGAAGTTTTAGCTACAAATGGTAATACACATTTAGGAGGAGACGACTTTGATGAAAGAATTATCAATTATTTAGCAGATGAATTTAAAAAATCAAATGGTATTGATTTAAGATCAGATAAAATGGCAATGCAACGTTTAAAAGAAGCAGCAGAAAAAGCAAAAATAGAATTATCTGGTGTACAACAAACACAAATCAACTTACCATTCATTACAGCAGATTCAACAGGACCAAAACACTTAGATATTAATTTAACTAGAGCAAAATTTGAAGAATTAATCGGTGATTTAGTAGAATCTACAGCAGGACCAGTTAATCAAGCACTTAAAGATGCAGGTTTAACACCAAACGATATTCATAAGGTATTATTAGTAGGTGGATCTACAAGAGTACCTATGGTACAAGAAGCAGTAAAGAAAATTACTGGAAAAGATGCAGATAAAGGAATTAATCCAGATGAATGTGTTGCAATTGGTGCAGCTATTCAAGGTGGTGTTTTATCAGGTGATGTAAAAGATTTAGTATTATTAGATGTTACACCTCTTTCACTTGGAATTGAAACATATGGAGGAGTATTTACAAAATTAATTGAAAGAAATACTACAATACCAACTAAAAAATCACAAATTTTCTCAACAGCAGCAGATGGTCAAACTTCAGTAGAAGTTCACGTATTACAAGGAGAAAGAGAAATGGCAGCATACAATAAAACACTTGGAAGATTTCAATTAACTGGAATTCCAGCAGCACCAAGAGGAGTACCACAAATTGAAGTAACATTTGATATTGATGCAAATGGTATCGTTCATGTGTCTGCAAAAGATATGGCAACAGGAAATAGCCAAGATGTATCTATTACAGCATCTACAAATCTTACAGATGAGGATATTGATAGAGCAGTAAAAGATGCAGAAGCACATGCAGAAGAAGATAAAAAGAAAAAAGAAGAAATCGAAGTTAAAAATAATGCAGAAAGTCTAGTATATAATAGTGAAAAAACATTAAATGACTTAGGAGATAAAATTAGCGGAGAAGAAAAAGCAAAATTAGAAGCTGAAATAGAAAACACTAAAAAAGCAATCGAATCTAATAATACAGAAACTATTAAAGAAGCAACAGAAAAATTAACAAAAGTATTCTATGAAATGTCTGAAAAATTATACCAAGCAGCAAATCAAAATGGAGCAACAGGAACAGATGCAAATCAAACAGCAGGAGCAGAAGAAGGACCAAAAACAGACGAAAATGGAAATGTTTATAATGCAGATTACAAAGTAGAAGACGAAGATAATAAATAATAAAAGGAAAAGAGGGATTGGCTCAAAATCCCTCTTTCTAAGAAAAAATTAAGACGTCTTAAAGTGGGGGAAAACAATGGCAAGTAAAAGAGATTATTATGAGGTGTTAGGGGTAAACAAAAATGCAACAGAGGATGAATTAAA
The DNA here is from genome assembly GCA_947629855.1 of uncultured Clostridia bacterium. The sequence continues at coordinate 4,150 of CANRFI010000038.1, read as the reverse complement.
AAAGGCTTATCGAAAACTTGCAAAAAAATACCATCCTGATGCTAACCCAGATAATAAAAAAGAAGCTGAAGCAAAATTTAAAGAAGTAAATGAAGCATATGAAACATTATCAGATCCAGAAAAAAGAAGAATGTATGACCAATTCGGACCAGATGGGCCACAGGGATTTGGTGGTCAAGGACCTTTTGGAGGACAAAACGGATATTATTCTTATTCTAGTTCTGGATTTGATGGATTTAGTGACTTTGGTGATTTAGGTGATATATTTTCTTCTTTCTTTGGAGGTGGATTTGGTGGAAGAAGTACATCAAAAAGACAAAATGGACCTAGAAAAGGAGAAGACTTAAATATATCAATTGAAATAACTTTTGAACAAGCCTTTTTAGGCGTTGAAAAAGAAATAGTTATTACTAGAGATGAAAAATGTGATACTTGTCATGGAACTGGAGCAAAACCAGGAACATCAGTTACAAAGTGTACAGTATGCAATGGTACAGGTCAAGTAACACAAGTTCAAAATACAATACTTCGGACAAATGCAAACTAGAAGAACTTGTAGTAATTGTCATGGTACAGGTGAAGTTATTAAGGAGCCATGTGAAACTTGTCATGGAAGAGGAAAAGTAAGAAAACAGCCAAAAATAAAAGTTAAAATTCCAGCTGGTATTGATGATAATCAAACAGTAGTATTAAAAGGAGAAGGAGAGCCAGGAGAAAAAGGTGGACCACAAGGAAACCTTTATATTACTGTTAGAATTAAGAAACATAGCATATATACAAGAAAAGGAAATCAAGTTTTATGTGATATTCCAATTACAATTACACAGGCAACATTAGGTAGTGATATAGAAGTTCCAATGGTAGATGGAACAAAAGAGACCTATAAAATCCCAGAAGGAACACAGACAGGAACTAAATTTACTATTAGGAATAAAGGATTTAAATTTGTAAACTCTAATAATAGTGGAGATTTTATTTTTACAGTAATAGTCCAAACACCAAAAAGATTATCTAAAGAGCAAAGAGATTTACTTGTACAACTTGCAAGAACTATGAATGAGCAACCACCTATAAAGAAGCGTGGATTTTTCGGATAAAAAAGTAAATTAATAAAAAATATTAAGAGGAATGAAATGAAAAGAACAAAAATAGCAATAGGGATGTTATTTATAATACTACTAATATTGTTAGTTGGTATGAGTTATTATCTATTATTCGATGTAGAAAGTAAAGTGCCAGAAGAAATGAAAGAAACTTTTGAAATTAAGCAAGAAGAATTTATGGAAAGAAATATATTTATTATTAGTCCAAAAAATGAGCCAAAAACAGAAAAAACAATTTTATATCTTCATGGTGGATCTTATATGGCAGAAGCAAGTCAAAAACATTGGGAATTATTAAAGAAAATAGTAGAAGATACAAAAGCAACAATAATTATGCCAGACTATCCATTGGCACCAAAATATAATTATAAAGATGTATTCGAAATAATGATTCCATTTTATAAGGAACTAATAAATAAGGTAGATGTAAATAATTTAATTTTAATGGGTGATTCAGCAGGAGGAGGTCTTGGCTTAGCAATAGAGGAAAAAATAGGAGAAGAAAACTTACCAATGCCATCAAAAACAATCTTTATTTCTCCATGGTTAGATGTAAGATTACAAAACCCAGAAATAGAAGAATATGAAGAAAAAGATAAAGTTTTAAATAAAGATACATTAAAGTTAGCAGGAATTACTTATGCAGGAAATGAAGGAATTAATTCATATTTAGTAAATCCTATTGATGGAGATTTGTTAAAATTAAAAAATATAACTATTTTTATAGGAACAAATGATATTTTAAATCCAGATGCTAAGCTTTTAAAAGAAAAAGCACAAGAAAAAGGCATACGGAGAACAAATTCAAATAAGAGAATACGAAAATGCTTCACACATTTGGATAATAGAAAAGCTTGATAGTGAAGATTTAGCTAAACAAGCTTACACAGATATAATAGAATTAATAAATTCAAAATAGTAAAAAATTCTGATTGTATATACATGAGTTTTATTCATATATATACAACCAGAATTTTTTGTTGTAAAAATAAAATAAAATAATTCATAAAAAGTATTGAAAACAAAAAATACTTATAGTACAATTTTAATATATGCTATTTGCTATTTTTATAAATAAAGATTCTTAATAAGAATACTATTTATGAAAATGGAAATAATGTAAATAATAAAAAAACAAATATCAAAACTAAGGAGGAATATAAGAAAAATGGAAAAATTAAATGTAAAAGCAAAACAAAAAACTAATAAGGGTATTACACTAATAGCACTTGTAATAACAATAATTGTACTTTTAATTTTAGCTGCAGTGTCAATTGCAACCTTAACAGGAGAAAATGGAATTTTAACAAAAGCACAAACTGCACAAGGCTTAACAAAACAAGAAAATGCAAAAGAAAAAGTGCAAGTAGAGGTAATGGGAAGTTTAGACAATAGTGGAAATATAGACTTAAGTGAATTAAATAAAAATTTACAAAATGTAGAAGGAATAACAAGTGGTTTACCAATAGAAAGTTTACCAGCAGAGTTAACAGTAGATGGATGCAAAGTAAAAATTGATGGTAACGGAAAAGTAACGGTAGAAGGAGAAGCGGCAGGAGATCCAACAGACCCATCCAAAACACCTACATTTAAAAATGTAAATACTGCAGAAACAAATCCAGCAGGAAGTATGCCAGAAGGAGCAACAGTAGTAGAACCAGATGCAAATGAAGGCATTGTAATAAAAGATACGAATGATAATGAGTGGGTATGGGTAGAAGTGCCAAAATCACAAATGCCAACAGGTTTAACATTTACAAATGAAACAGGATATTCTGAAGATGACCAAGCAAAGTGTGATTCCATAACAGCAGCACTAAAAGCATATGCAGACCCATATACAAAAGGTAGTGCAGAACAAATCGAAGATTCAAAATATAATAATTGGACAGATGAGTGGTATGCAGACAGAGGAACAAATGACATAGTAACGGAAAATACCGCAAATTCTGATGAACAAGGATTAAATACTGGATGTGGATTAACACTAAGTGAATATAAAGAAACATATCAAAAAATGATAAAAAGTGTATATAAAAATGGAGGATTTTGGATAGGAAGATATGAAGCAGGAATAGATGGAACAACCGGAACAGATTTAAGTAAAGCAAGAACATCAAAAGAAAATCCTATAGATGCAACACAAGCAATAATACAAAAAGATGCAATACCATATAACTATGTAACATGTAGCCAAGCAGAAACATTAGCAAAGGCTATATCACCAGATAGTAGTAAAACAAGTAGTTTATTATTTGGAATCCAATGGGATTTAGTATGCAAATTTTTAGAAGTAAAAAGTAATGATTTAAATGTAGCAGATATTAATTCAGATAGTGGAAAATGGGGAAATTATAGTAATGTAGGATTACCAATAACAAGCCAAAATGCAAAAGGATATTATAATAATAATGAAACCTGGAGTAAAATATCAGGAAATAAATTATCATATGATGATAATAATGAAGATAACACATTACTTTCAACAGGAGCATCAGATAACACAAAGAAGTCAAATATTTATGATTTTGTAGGAAACGAATATGAATGGACCTTAGAACATGCTACTGCGTACACTAACTATCCTTGTGGTTGTAGGGGAGGCACTTTCATTGTTGACAGTTCTAGTCATCCAGCTTCTGACCGCGGCTACACCACTACGACCGGTGCTATCTACGACGGTTCGTTTCGCCCAGCTTTGTACTGAAAATTAGTATTTTCAGTACAAGTAGGACTGAACTCTGTGAAAACCAAAATTCAAATAATAGAAAAAGTAGCTTTAATATGCTATAATTGAATAGGAAACTAATGTAGCACCACTTCTTACTGTGGTGCTTTTTCATACATCCTAATAACTTGTAAACCAATAAAATGTAAGTTGATAAGATTTGACACCTGTTATTCCAACCAAATTACAGAAAAAAGATTTTTTATTGTAAAATATTCTCAGAAAGCTATTGACTTTTTATTAAAAACGTATTATTATATAAAACAATAATTTAAAAATTTATTTCAAATAATTTAATTCAAAAAAATTTCCAAAAATG
>CANRFI010000037.1 GCA_947629855.1 uncultured Clostridia bacterium | reverse complement strand
TATCCTTATAAAAAAAATAAAAACAAGCAGCATACTATTTATGAAAATGGAAATAATGTAGATAATAAAAAAAACAGATATCAAAACAAAGGAGGAATGTAAGAAAAATGGAAAAATTAAATGTAAAAACAAAACAAAAAACTAATAAGGGTATTACACTAATAGCACTTGTAATAACAATAATTGTACTTTTAATTTTAGCTGCAGTATCAATTGCAACCTTAACTGGAGAAAATGGAATTTTAACAAAAGCACAAACTGCACAAGGCTTGACAAAACAAGAAAATGCAAAAGAAAAAGTGCAAGTAGAGGTAATGGGAAGTTTAGACAATAGCGGAAATATAGACTTAAGTGAATTAAATAAAAATTTACAAAATGTAGAAGGAATAACAAATGGTCTACCAATAGAAAGTTTACCAGCAGAGTTAACAGTAGATGGATGCAAAGTAAAAATTGATGGTAACGGAAAAGTAACAGTAGAAGGAGAAGTGGCAGAAAATCCAACAGAACCACCAAAGGAAACAATATTTAAAAATGTAGATACAACAGAAACCTATCCAGATGGAAGTATGCCAGAAGGAGCAACAGTAGTAGAACCAGATGCAAATGAAGGCATTGTAATAAAAGATACGAATGATAATGAGTGGGTATGGGTAGAAGTGCCAAAATCACAAATGCCAACAGGTTTAACATTTACAAATGAAACAGGATATTCTGAAGATGACCAAGCAAAGTGTGATTCCATAACAGCAGCACTAAAAGCATATGCAGACCCATATACAAAAGGTAGTGCAGAACAAATCGAAGATTCAAAATATAATAATTGGACAGATGAGTGGTATGCAGACAGAGGAACAAATGACATAGTAACGGAAAATACCGCAAATTCTGATGAACAAGGATTAAATACTGGATGTGGATTAACACTAAGTGAATATAAAGAAACATATCAAAAAATGATAAAAAGTGTATATAAAAATGGAGGATTTTGGATAGGAAGATATGAAGCAGGAATAGATGGAACAACCGGAACAGATTTAAGTAAAGCAAGAACATCAAAAGAAAATCCTATAGATGCAACACAAGCAATAATACAAAAAGATGCAATACCATATAACTATGTAACATGTAGCCAAGCAGAAACATTAGCAAAGGCTATATCACCAGATAGTAATAAAACAAGTAGTTTATTATTTGGAATACAATGGGATTTAGTATGTAAATATCTAGAAGTAAAAAGTAATGAATTAAATGTATCAGATATTAATTCAGATAGTGAAAAATGGGGAAATTATAGTAATGTAGGATTACCAATAACAAGCCAAAATGCAAAAGGATATTCTTATAATGATAAAACATGGAGTAAAATATCAGGAAATAAATTATCATATGATGATAATAATGAAGACGACACATTACTTTCAACAGGAGCATCAGATAACACAAAGAAGTCAAATATTTATGATTTTGCAGGAAATGAATTTGAGTTGACCTTAGAACATGCTACTGCGTACACTGTCACTCCTTGTAGCAATAGGGGAGGCAATTTCAATACTGACAGTTCTTATAGTCCAGCTTCTTACCGCCACGACTACTATACGACCAGTGCTAACTACGCCGATTCGTTTCGCCCAGCTTTGTACTGAAAATCCAGTATTTTCAGTACAAGTAGGACTGAACTCTGTGAAAACCAAAATTTAAACAATAGAAAAAGTAGATACTTCTACAACGTCGCTAATGCGGCGTTTTTTTATTTAAAATCTCATAATAAAATATCATATAAATATTATAATAAATTAAATAAAAATAATATAGTTGCAATAGAAGGAAAAATAGACAGTAAAACAGAAGTAATAGCAAATGAAATATATATTTTATAAAATAAAATGTATAAAAATAAAAATAAAATAAAAAATATAAATAAGAAAGAGGTGGAACAAAAATGGAAGAAATGAAATATAAAGATATGATAGAACTAATATATAAAGCAGAAGAAAAAACATTAGATGAAAAAATAAAACAAGCTAATAAAAAAATAAAGGAAAAAATAAAAGAAATTGATATAGACAAGCTTTTAGAAAACACATCAAAACCTAGTGATTTAAATAAAACATTAGAAAAAATTGAAGAAAACTATAGTATAAAAATATCACAATATACAAAAGAATTTTATAAGCAAGGTTTTATTGATGGTGTCAATTTAATTATTAATTGTATAAAACCATAGGAAAATAAAGATTTAGAAGTTAAATTCTTCTAAATCTTTAAACCATTGTAAAATATTTCCAGAAAAACTATTGGCATTTTTATCAAAAAGTATTAACATAAACATACAATCAAAAAAAGATTCAAAAAGTTTTTAAATCAAGATTTTATTTTTTATTCAAAATCAAAAATCCAAAAAAATTCAAAGTAAATACTCAAGGCAAAAAAGAGCAAGGTGTAAATAAAAAGCAATATTTATTTTACCTTAAAATAAATATTGACAAACAAATCAAAAAAATATACAATAAGGAAAAATAAAAAATTAGAAAGTGAGGGAGAAGATATGATACTAGAAGTAATTAGAAAAGAAAATGAAAAGCAAAGAAGAGAAGGACGAAAAGAAGGAATTAAAGAGGGAATAAAAGAAGGAATTAAAGAAGGAATCTTACGAATAACACAAAAAATGATTGAAAAAAATATGGACATAAAAGACATTCAAGAAATAACAGGGTTATCTCAAAAAGAATTACAAAAATTAGTAAAAACTAACAATTAAAACTTGTCCTTCAATAGCAACAACCCCTAAACTTTTTCAACAATTTCCACATAATTTACTTGCAAAAAATGGATTGTTTTAGTATAATACAAATGTAGAAAAATAAAGGAAAAGAGGAAATAAAATGGACGAGAGACAAGAGAGAATGGACGGGAAAATTATAGAGAGAGACATTGAAAAAGAAATGAGAACAGCCTACATTGATTATGCTATGAGTGTTATTGTATCAAGAGCACTTCCAGATGTAAGAGATGGATTAAAACCTGTACATAGAAGAATTTTATATGCAATGCACGAAGATGGAATTACATCAGACAAGCCATATAGAAAATGTGCAAATACAGTAGGTTCTGTACTTGGTAGATATCATCCACACGGAGACTCATCTGTATATGATGCAATGGTAAGATTAGCTCAAGACTTTTCAATGAGATATATGTTAATTGATGGACACGGAAATTTTGGTTCTGTTGATGGGGATGGAGCAGCAGCAATGAGGTATACAGAAGCAAGAATGGCTAAAATTTCAGAATATATGCTAACTGATATCGAAAAAAATACAGTAGACTTTATGCCAAACTATGATGATAGATTACAAGAACCAACAGTATTACCAGCAAGAATACCTGCACTTTTAATAAATGGTTCTTCAGGAATTGCAGTTGGTATGGCAACAAATATTCCACCACATAATTTAACAGAAGTCATAAATGGAATTATTAAAATAATTGATGAAGATGAAGTAACAGACGAAGACTTAATGACTGTAATTAAAGGTCCAGATTTTCCAACAGAAGGATTAATTCTAGGAATAGAAGGAATAAAAGAAGCCTACAAAACAGGAAAAGGAAAAATAACATTAAGAGCAGAAACAGAAATAGAAGAAATGGCTGGAAATAGACAAAGAATAATTGTATCATCTTTACCATATCAAGTAAATAAAGCAAACCTAATTAAAACTATATCAGACTTATCAAAAGAAAGAAAAATAGAAGGAATTTCAGAATGTAGAGATGAATCAGATAGAATTGATAAAGTAAGAGTTGTAATTGAGTTAAAAAGAGATGCAAATGCCCAAGTAGTATTAAATCAATTATTTAAACATACTCAAATGCAAACAACATTTGGAATTATAATGCTTGCATTAGTAAATGGAGAGCCAAAAATATTAACATTAAGACAATGTATAGACTGTTATATTGACCATAGAAAAGATGTTATTTTAAGAAGAACACAATTTGAGTTAGACAAAGCATTAGCAAGAGCACATATATTAGAAGGATTAAAAATAGCATTAGATAACATTGATGAAGTAATTAATATAATTCGTTCATCTTATGATGATCCAAAAGAAAGATTAATGGAAAGATTTGGACTATCTGATGTACAAGCACAAGCAATTCTAGATATGAGATTAAAAACATTATCAGGTTTACAACGTGAAAAAATAGAAGAAGAATATAATGAATTAATGGCATTAATTGCACATTTAAGAGATATTTTAAATAGTGAGCGATTAGTATTTGAAATAATCAAAGAAGAATTAATTGAAATAAGAGACAAATTTGGAGATGAAAGAAAAACTAAAATTGTAGCAGCAGAAGGAGAAATTGACATAGAAGACTTAGTAAAAGAAGAACAATGTGTAGTTGCTTTAACACACTTTGGATATATAAAAAGAATGCCAATTGACACATATAAGAGTCAAAAAAGAGGTGGAAAAGGAATTACAGGAATGGCAACAAGAGAAGAAGATTTTGTAAAACAAATCTTTACAGCCTCTACACACGATACAATTCTATTTTTCACTAATAAAGGAAAATTATATAGATTAAGAGGCTATGAAGTACCAGAAGCAGGAAGAACAGCAAGAGGAACAGCAATTGTAAATCTATTAAGTTTAGATCCAGGAGAAAAAGTATCTGCAGTTATTCCACTTCAAAACTTTGCAGAAGGAAAATATCTATTAATGGCAACAAAAAATGGATTAATTAAAAAGACACCTTTAAGAGAATATGATTCAACAAGAAAGACAGGACTTCAAGGAATTACTCTAAAAGAAAATGATGAATTAATTGATGTTAGATTAACAGATGGAGAAGATAATGTAATATTAGTTACAAGAAATGGTATTTGTATTACATTTGATGAAAAAGATGTACGACCAGTTGGCAGAGTATCTCAAGGTGTTATAGGAATTAAATTAGATGAAGATGATGAAGTAATAGGAATGGAATCTGTTATAAGTGGCGGAAAAGCAACATTACTTGCTATAACAGAAAATGGATTTGGAAAAAGAACAGAACTAGATGAATATAGAGTACAAAACAGAGGTGGTAGAGGAGTTATTACTTATAAAATCACACCAAAAACTGGAAAACTAATTGGTGTAAGAATTGCAGTAGAAGGTGATGATGTTATGCTAGTAACAGATACAGGAACTATTATAAGACTAAAAGTCAGTGATATTAGCATTTTAGGAAGATCTACACAAGGTGTTACTTTAATGAGAACAAATGATGGTAAAGTAGTAAGTGTAGAAACATTAAGTCAAGAAATGGATGAATCAGAAGGAACACAATTAGAAATATAAAAGAAAGGTCTAACTTTTAGGTTAGACCTTTTTAAATCTTAAATCATCTCCAAAGAAATAATAAATATCATAATATCCAGCAATTCTAGAACCGTATCCTTTCTTCATAAGTATTAAAAATATCTTTAATATCCAAATTAGTTGAAATAATAGTTTTAGTTATTTTTCCATTTAAATTTAAAGCTCTAGTATTTATAATAGTAAATAATTCGCTAAGCTTCATACTATTTAAACTTTCTGTGCCTAAATCATCAATAATTAGTAAATCAACATTAAAAATAGAATTGTAAATAGTAGAATCTATTTCTTTTTGCCTATTCATTTTGTAATCAATTACATTTTCAAGCAGAATAGGCGAGGTTTGGTAAAGAACAGTTTTTCCGTTTTTTAATAATTCTTTTGCAATACAATTTGACATAAAAGTCTTACCGTAAACCTGTATTTCCAGTAAAAAGCAAATTCTTTGTATCTGGATTATCAAAATTTTTAATAAAATCAATACATTTATTCTTAATATTTTCAATATTTTTTCGTGGAGAAATATTGAAACGATATTTTGCTAAATCAGGTTCATTAGAGAAAAATTGTAAATTAAAAGTATCAAAATTTTCCTTTTCTAAATTTGATAAATTTGAATTATTAAAAGCATAATCTAATAATCTTTGTTTTAAACAATTGCACATTTCACTTTTATAATTATCTTTCCAAACATAACCAGTATCTTTACAAATAGGACATTCAAATTTTGGCATTAAATAATCATAAGGTAAATTAGCATTTTTTAAAATAGATTCTTTTTCTTGTTTTAGATCTTTAATTTTTTTGTCTAAATCTACTAAAGATGCACTTTTATTTAAAAGAATATTTTTACTAGTATTAATTGCAAAATCATTCAATTCTTTTTCAATTTCTTGAAGTTTTGGATACTCTTTATATATTTCTTCTTTTCTTCTTTCTGCATCTAATTCTGCCCTTAGCTTCTTTTGTTCATATTCTCTAAGAATGGAACTTAAAAACTCATTATTTGCCATTTAATCCTCCTTATTTTCTATATTATTTGCATACAGAAAATCTAAATTATCATAATTTCTTTGTTTATAATTTATTTTATTAACTTTTGATTTTAATTCTTTAACTGATTTTTCTTGTTTCTTTCGTTCTTCTAAAAATAAAGATACATCTTGAGCGGTTTTTAAATTTCTGTCGTGCCAATCTGTTATAACATTATTAATATATTCAAAAGTAGGATTTTGTTTTAAAGTGGTACGCTTTAGGGCTATTTCAATAACACTCATATCATAACCAAAATTTACAACCCAATTTTCAATATAAGCTTCTTCATATTGAGTAAGACCATTATATTTTCCCATCTTTTTACTAATTAGTTTTTTAAATTTATTTAAGTTTTCTTGCTTTTGGTAATATTTATCTAAATCAGACCAAGTTTTAATTTTATTAGAAGCCCAAGCCTCTGCAACTGTTTTTACATAGTTTTTATGTAAGGCACTTTTATTGTAACAATAATCAAACAATGCAATCATAACTTGCTCATCAAACTCATATTTTGAAAACCATAAATCAATATCACTATACCAAGAAGGTCCCATAATTCCTTGAAAATACATATTATTTATATGATCAATTGCTTTTGCTCTAGATTGATTTTTAGAATTTTGTTCTATTTTTTCCTTAGACATAGTCAAATTAGGAGTATATAAATTATGCAAAGTTGATTCTTGTAAATCAATTATAATATACCCATTTGCTTTTTTCAAAATTAAATTATTTTCTTCTAAATACTTAAATCCTTCATTAATAACTTTTAAAGGAATATTTAATTTTTTTGACAAATCATTTAATTTAATTTCTTTATCATATTTTGACAAAAAAGTTATATATAAATAAATTTTTAAATAATCTCCTGGCATATCAGGCAAATGTTCAGAAAAAAATATATCTGGAACTGTTGTTTCTGAAAATAAAAGAGATTTATCTTTTTGTTCTAATTTCATTACAATCACCTCGTTTTTTATCAATTAAGTTGGTAATTAAAATTATAACTTTTTTAGACAAAAAATTCAAGAACTATTTCACTTTTTGTAAAGAAATAATTTTGACCTTAAAATAAAACGAATAAAATAATAAAAAACATAAACAATATTTTCTCCATTAAAACCAGCAAAACTAAATAATAGTAATGGAAAACAAAAAATAATTATTATAAATATTTTTAAAGGCCAACTAGAAAAAAGCAAATTAGAAATAGTAAAAACAATTATATCCCAAATAAGATTTACAAAAGCAGTTGTATAATCAATTATTCCTAATAACTTATTTTTAAAATTATAATTTTGAGGAAAAATAAATTTCATAATATCACCTTTCTATACACAATTAAGATTTAAAACCAATAAAATTTTTCACAGATTGTGAAACTTCTGTGGAAACTCCACCTATAAAATCACGAACTAAAGAATTTGTTTTGATTAAAGCATAAATACCTCCAACATAAACAAATTTTGAAAATAAATTACTAGATGAATAATCCATAGAAAATAAAATTAATAAAACAAGAGATACAACAATTTGGATAAACAGTAATGAAAATAAATTTCGAAACCATACCTTAAAAAACCAATTAGTTTTATTTAAAGATAAAGACAAAAATGCAAAAGGAGCAAGTAATACAAAAACTTTAATCATAATATATCTTAAGGAATAAGAAAATACTAAATTTAAAAGCGAAATACTTAAAGTTCCTTTTATTAATCCATCAATAGAAAAAATATTAAGTGAATTTGTATCTATAGCAATGTTTGTATTAATAGTAGTAATTAGTTCTGAAAAACCAATATTTTTGTTAAATAAACTTAATCCTAAAGACTTAATTGCATCTGAAACATTTGCATTTAAATTAAGAATTATATCTAAAAGGAAAAAAGAAAAGTTCATAGCAATTCCACATAAAATTAATTTTATAATAAAACTTAAAGGAGTTTCTGATTGTGTATAAGTAAAATGTGCCATCAAATATCTTGCAGAATAATACAAAATAAAAGCAAGTAAAAACGAATTTGCAATCAGCAAAATTCCATTTGAAGTAGATGTTCCAAAAAGAAATTCAAAATTTTTATCATATAAAATATCAGAATTAACAAATGTAATTTCATCTAAGACAGAATAAAGATTGTTATCAATTGAACTAAACAAAGTTGCAAAAATAGTATTAATTGTATCAATAATAATTTGAGTAATATTACTTGAATTTTCCAAAAAAACCTCCTTAGCTAACTAATGATTTAATAGCTGATAAAATTAAGTCAATTGCTAAAATAAAAGCATAAGAGAATAAAGAACCTTTTATTAATTTTTTACCTGTACGAATTTTTTCTTCATCTCCAAAACTAAACTTTTTCATAAATACACCACTACCAACTGCAACTGCAGCAGCTGGAGTAGAAATAGTTATTAACCACTTTTTTATATTTTCAAAAGCAGAATTAATTTTGCTTACAATTTCAGGATCACCCCAAGCAGCAAAAACTTGAGAATAAAAAAAACATAAAAATATAAAAAACATAAAAATAATATATAAAAATTTTTTCTTCAATAAAATCAGTCCTTTCTATTTATTTTTTAAAATAAGGCAACATTTGCAATTTCTCTGGAGGATAAATTTTATTTCCATCAGATAAAAACGCAAGTGATGTAAATGTTTCTAAATTTTGTGTAAAAAAATTTGTTTCAAAAATATAATCATTTTGTAGATAAGTACTAAATGTTTCTGAAATATTTGAATCTTGAGAATTTAGAGTATTAGTAATATAGCTAAAAATAGTTTTCTTTGCACTTTCAGAAATACTTTTAGAAGTTCTTTGCTTTTCCTCTTTTCCTAATTGTTTTTGAGCTTCTTCAATTGTAAAAATATCATCAGTTCGAAACCAGATTTTGTTAATTAAATTTTGTATAACAACTTTTAATTGAGAATCTTCTTTTAAAGTGGCTTTTAATGAGGAATAACTTTGAGTACTAACTATATTAATACATTTTGCTTCTCTACTTAAAGAAAAAAATTCCCCATCTGATTTTGTTACATATTTATCATATTCATCACATATAAAAGCAGTGGTTTTAGAATAAGATTTTGATAAATTAGAAATAATTTCTGTTTGAAAATCTTGTTTTAAATATGCAGCAATAATTTTAGAAAGAGAATTATATTCAGAAATATTCATATTTAAAACTACTATTTTTCCTTTTTTTATAACCTCAGAAAAACCAGTAAAAGAAAGTTTTTCTTTAGGAGCACAAAAAGTTTTCATAACATCATAATCAGATACAAAACAATTAGTAATACGAGTGATTTCAGAAATTAAAATACCTTTTGTTCTACTATCTAAGTTTTCAAATTCCTTTTGAAAAAAATTCAAACTAGAATTTAATTCATAAATTTGTGCATTAGATAGTTTTGAAGACATAAATAAATTCCTTAGAATTTCAATCTTTTCCTTATAATAATTAGGAATAGTTATTAATTTATGAAGTTCTAAAAAAGTAACATAATTATTGTTATAGAGCCTACATAATTTAATACATTCTGTCAAAATTTCCTCTGCCTTATCCAACCAATATGATTCAGTATTATTTTCAGAAAAGAGTAAAAGAATATTTTTTAAACGATTAGCTAAAATTTGAGGTTTCAAATTTGGCTTATGTAATGGATTATAATGGATATTTGATTTTAATTTAATTACAATTAAATCTTTTTCTAAATGAAATTGTTTACTGTATTCTTTAACTTGATTATAAAAATTCCCTTTTACATCTAAAATAAGCATTCCAATTTTATTTTGAGGATGATTACAATTAAATTCCATCAATTGCTTAGTAAAAGGATACATAGCACTTGAAGTTTTACCAGATCCTATAGTACCAGTTATTAAAAAATTTTGATATAAACCTTTTTCTGGAAGATAAACATTATTACCATTTAAGTCTTTTCCTATTAATAAATGTAATTCATTTTTTGATTTTGGTATGTAAGAAGTTGAACGAGATTTTTTTAATTTAGACTTATCATTAAAAAAAGAAAATTTCATCAAAAATCTAGTGTAAATAAAATGGCTAATACTAATATAAGAAAAGAAAGAACAAAAATAATATACTAATTTTAATATTTTCCATAATTCAGGATTTTTAGAACAAATATCAAATGGATGAATTCCATAAGAAATAATGACTTCTTTTGCTGTAAATATTGGATAAAACAGTTTTAGATTAATAAAACTAAACAAACAACAAAACAAACTAATAAAAGCAAATTCCTTGATGTATCTATAAAAAATAGTAAAAAACCTCCTTTCAAATTAAAAAGAATTTTTTTTGATTTTTAATTTTGCACCTTGTTTATTGTGAAAAATAATGATATCAAAAAATGTATAAAATGAATATAAAGTAATAAAAAGATAAATAATAAAAGAAATAAAAAATAAATCGATTAATTTAAAAATATTGTCACCACCTTTCGAAGTTTTTTACATAATACAATATTTTTTAAAATTTGTCTATACTTTTTTAAAAAAATATGATAAAATTTATTATATTAAATTTAAGGAGGCGGTTAAAATGGAATTTAATAAAGATACTGTAATTGGAGAAATTTTAGAAAAAGCACCTGAAAAAGCAGAAATTTTAATAGAAGCTGGAATGCATTGTTTAGGTTGCCCTGCTTCACAAATGGAAACATTAGAAGAAGCTTGTAATGTGCATGGAATTGATGTGGAAGAAGTAGTAAAAAAATTAAATGAAAATAACTAAAAATTCACAAAAAAGACAAAAAAATTCAATAAATGTATTGACAATTCTTAAAAAATATAGTAATATATAATGGCGTTGTGAAATACAACGCATTGATTTGGGCTATTAGCTCAGGTGGTAGAGCACTTGACTTTTAATCAAGTTGTCCCGCGTTCGAGTCGCGGATAGCTCA
>CANRFI010000036.1 GCA_947629855.1 uncultured Clostridia bacterium | reverse complement strand
ACGGAATTTATTAAGTTTATTGTTAGTAATGAGTATAATTATAATCATTTAATGGAAAACAATGAATTTAATGATGAAAAAATGTTAGATATTATAAACATAGTAAATGACATAATATAATAGAATTAAAATAGAGGAGGAAAAATGAATACAGAACCAACAATATTTTTTAAAGACACAGACATAGATGATACAAAGATAAAACTAGTAAATTTAAAAGAAGATGAAAAGAACTGTATAAAAACATATGTAGAAATTACAAGACATATACAAGAAATCCACCAACTATTACACATATATAAATTTAATTTAGATAATATGCTATTTTTTTATACACTAAATAGCAATGATATATTACAAAGAAATCCTAATATAAAACTAAAAAAAAGTGATAGTATTGTAATTAATGCATTAACAATAAATATTATCAGTTCAGGAAAGACTCTAGTAGATTCTATTGATACTTTTTTAAAAGAAAATACAAATCAATATGAAATGCTTAAAAATAATATAATAAGTAGTGTATATGATAGTTGTCCATACTACAGAATATTATATCAATTAAGAAATTTTTCACAACATGGGCATTTACCAGTTCAAGTTGAAGAAAATAACAAATGTTACCTTGATTTAGAAGATATTTTAAAAAAGCCAAATATTAATCTAAATGCTAAAATGAAAAAAGAAATGATAAAATTCAAAGAAGAAATATACGAAAAATTTCAAGACCATCCTAGAATAGTTTTTTCATTAGCAATAGCAGAATATAATTTATGTGTAATTAAAATATATAAAAATTTTTTAGAAAATATTGAACAATTAGTATTAAATTTTTTTAATAGAACAAAACAAATAATAAAAAAACATCCTAAAATAATACATAAATCACAAGATGCATTAAATGGATATGTATTATATGATATAGATAATGATGATAATATACAATGTTTTTATTCAAAAGAAGATTTTGTAAAGACATTTCTTACAATAAAAAAAGAAGGTTTAAAAATATATAAAAATGATGAAAAAGAATTTAAAGAATTTATAAAAAGATTTAAAAAGAATTTTAGATATAATTAATAATAAAAAAATATATTTGCCAAAATATGATGAATTAAATGACCCATATGAATCTTTTATGAATAATATTTATACATCTGATGCAGGTTCTTCAATATTATATCATGCAGGAAAAAGAAGAGATTATGTAGATGAAATGTTTTATAAATATAGAATTTTATCTTTAACCTCTAATTGCAGAAATCAAGTAATGTGGGCAATGTATGCAGACTATTATAATGGAATATGTATAGGATTTGAAAAATTAGACAATGCAAAAAAAATTAAATACAGAAAAGAAAACGAAAATCCAGAAGAAATATATTTAGAAGGTCCAGATTTTAAAGAAGAACAATTAATTAACACATTAATGGTTAAATATGATGTATGGCAATATGAAGATGAATATAGGATTATATCCGAAGATAAATATCTAAATATAGAAGATAATCTTAAATTTATTATATTAGGACAAAGACTAGACAAACAAACAAAAGAACTATTATATAATGAATGCAAAAAAAATGGAATATCTGTGTATGAAACATATATTAGCTATAGTCATAGCAAAATAATAATAAAAAAATATGGATATGAAATTAAATATGATGGTTCAGAAGTAGAAGATGATTTAAAAGAATAATTAATATAAAGTCATCAAAACTATTGATAGAGCTAGATTTTACCGACCAAAAAAATTTTAAAAAATAAAAATTACAAAAATTTCCAAAAAAACTATTGACAAAAAATGGAAATTGATTTATAATAGAACAAGTTCAAATCAAAATTGCCTAAATTAATAGGTATTAATTTTATTCGATTAATTTTCAAAATTATATTTTTAAAATTAAAAATCTTTAAAATTCCAAAACTAAAATCCAAAAGACAAATTAAAATTAAACTCAAATCTAAATATTTAAAATATTAAATCTTATATGGTTTAAATATCTGAGGTCATAAATTATTAGAATCTAAATTTAATGAATTTAACATCTTTATTTAAAATTACCAATCCCCTAATAAAAGAATATATTTTTGTTAATCATAGTAATAAAGGCATATAATAACCTTTCCATTCTAAAATTTTATCCCCGTATTTATGACCTCAGATATTTAAGCTATGTAAGTAGAAAGGAAAAAATGGTAGCAATTACAAAAAGTATGGCACTACAAGGGCTAGAAGGATATTTAGTATCAATCCAAGTAGATATTTCAAATGGAATTCCAGATTTTCAAATAGTAGGTCTGCCAGATGCAAGTGTGAAAGAAGCAAAAGAAAGGGTAAAAGCAGCAATTAGGAACTGCAATATAGAATTTTTAAGCAGAAAAATAATTGTTAACCTATCTCCTGCAAACACCAAAAAAGAAGGTCCTAAATTTGACTTACCCATAGCAATAGGAATTTTAATAGCAAATAAAAATATAAAAAATTCTAACTTAGAAAAAATACTAAGTGAAACCATTTTTCTAGGCGAATTATCTTTAAATGGCAATATAGAAAAAATAAAAGGAATTTTACCAATTTGTATAGAAGCAAAAAAGATAGGAATAAAAAGAATTATTCTGCCAAGGAGCAATGTAGAAGAAGTAAAAATATTAAAAGACATAAATATATTACCAGTAAATGATTTGAACGAAGTAGTACAATACTTAAATGGCAAAAAAGAAATCCTAAAAAAAGATAATAATGAACTAAATTTAGAAATTAATCAAACATACCAAATAGACTTCTCAGATGTAAAAGGGCAAGAAAATGCTAAAAGAGCATTAGAAATTGCAGCAGCTGGACGGGCATAATTGCTTATTAATTCGGACCACCAGGTTCTGGAAAAACAATGTTAGCCAAAAGGCTAGTTACTATATTACCAGATATGTCATTAAATGAGATATTAGAAGTAACTCAAATTTATAGCATATCAGGTTTAACTTCAGAGAACAATCCATATATATTTACTAGACCTTTTTTAAGTCCACATCATACCATAACTCCAGTATCTTTAGTAGGAGGAGGAAAAAATCCAAAACCACGGAGAAATTAGTTTATCACATTTAGGAGTTTTATTCTTAGATGAATTCCCAGAATTCAATAGAAACGCATTAGAAGCATTAAGAATACCATTAGAAGACAGAGAAGTAACAATTAGTAGATTAAACACAACTATAAGATATCCTTGTAAATTTATGCTAGTTGCCAGTATGAATCCGTGTCAATGTGGATATTATGGGAGTATAGATAAAAGGTGTAATTGCAAACCAGAACAAATAAAAAAATACATTAATAGAATTAGTGGGCCACTTTTAGACAGAATAGATATTCATATTGAAGTAAACCAAATAAAATATAAGCAATTTGAAAAAAACAAAAAAATAGAAACATCAAAAGAAATTAAAAAAAGAGTAAATAAAGCAAGAAAAATACAAAAAGAAAGATACAAAAGATATGGTATATATTCAAACTCAGAACTAACTCCAAAATTAATAGAAAATTTTTGTGAACTTAATAATCAAAGCAAAAAAATATTAGAAATAGCATTTGATAAATTAGAATTAAGTACTAGAGCTTATAATAGGATTTTAAAAGTAGCAAGAACAATAGCAGATTTAGAAGAATGTACAAAAATAGAAGAAAGACATTTAGTAGAGGCAATTCAATATAGAAGTCTAGATAGAAAATATTGGTATAAAAAGTAAAATAAAAATTTTCCTAATAAATAAATAAATTTAACAATTCAGTTAAATCTCTAACAATTGACTTTATTAATAAACTAATATATAATAAGAATGTTGAGGATTTACATAAATATCAACAAAAATATAAAAATTGGAGGGATTTAGCATGGATTTAGAAAAAGTTATTGAAAATTTAACAAATTTAATTAAAAACAAAAAAATAAAGGAATTAAGAGAAACATTAAAAAGTATTAATAGTGCTGATTTCCCGAATATTATAGAAAACATAGATGAAGATAAAATAATAATGATATATAGATTATTAAGTAAAGAAAAAGCAGCAGAAGTATTTGTAGAACTTAATCATGACGATCAAGAAAAATTGATAAATTATTTAACAGATACAGAAATAAAAAATGTTATGAATGAAATTTATATGGATGATGCTGTTGATTTAATAGAAGAAATGCCATCTAATGTAGTAAAAAGGATATTAACGAACACAAAAGCAGAAAATAGAAAAATAATAAATGAGCTTTTAAAATATCCAGATGATACTGCAGGAACACTTATGACAACAGAATTTATAGATTTAAAAGAAAATATGACAGTTGATGATGCCTTTAAATTTATTAAACGAAAAGAATTAAAAAAAGAAACAGTATATAATTGTTATGTAGTAACAGCAGATAGAAAATTATTAGGAGTAGTTGATATAAAAGATCTTTTAATTGCAGACAGGGATAGCTTTATAAAAGACATTATGGATACAAATGTAGTTAAAATCAATACTTTAGAAGACCAAGAAGAAGTTACTAGGATGTTTGATAAATATAACTATATAGCATTACCAGTTGTAGATCAAGAAAATAGACTTGTAGGTATTATAACAATAGATGATGCAATAGATGTAATTCAAGAAGAAACATTAGAAGATTTCGAGAAGATGGCAGCTATTACGCCAGATGATGGAGAAGAAACATATTTAAAAACAAGCGTGTTCAAACATGCAAAAAGTAGAATAGTATGGCTATTAATACTAATGATTTCAGCAGCACTTACAGGTCAAGTCATAGAAAATTTTGAAGCTGCTATTTCAACATTACCTTTATTAGTAGCATTTATTCCTATGATAATGGATACGGGTGGAAATTGTGGTTCTCAGACATCTACTCTTATAATTAGAGGATTAGCAATGAATGAAATTACTACAAAAGATATTTTCAAAACTATATGGAAAGAATTAAGGGTGTCAATCATTGTAGGAACAGTTCTAGCAATAGCTAATTCTATAAGAATTATATTACAATATCATGATGTGAAAATAGCAATAGTAGTAAGTGCTACACTTATTTGTACAGTTATGATAGCAAAATTATTAGGTTGTATATTGCCAATGCTTGCTAGAAAAATAAAATGTGACCCTGCTATAATGGCAGCACCTTTAATTACAACAATAGTTGATACATTATCTGTATTAGTATATTTCAATATATCAACTTTAATATTGCACATATAAAAAATAAACATTTTAAAATCATAAATTAAAAAAATATTTGAAAAAACTCAAAATCAAACGAGGTGATAATATTAGAAATTATAACAATACAAGACAATAAATATCCAGAACAATTAAGAAAAATACCAAATCCACCTAAACAACTATACTGTGAAGGAAATGTAGAATTATTAAAAAACAATATTATTTCAATTATTGGATCAAGAGAATGTTCTCAAAATGGTATTAAACTTGCTGAAAAATTTACAAAAGAATTAGTATATCAAGAAATTACTATTGCAAGTGGTATGGCACTTGGAATTGATTCAGTTGCACATAAAACTACAATACAAGAGAAAGGTCAAACAATAGCAGTATTGCCATGTGGATTAAATAACATATATCCTCAAAAAAATTTAGACTTATATCACAAAATAATAGAAAATCAAGGACTAATCATAACAGAATATATGCCATATGAAGTAGCAGAATCAAAAAAATTTTTAGAAAGAAATAGAATTGTAAGTGGTTTGGCACTTCGGAGTTTTAGTCATAGAGGCAGCTTATAGAAGTGGAACAAGTGTTACTGCAAAATTTGCTAAAAAGCAAGGTAAAGTAGTTTTTGCAATACCTCATAGTATCGAAGATTCTCACGGAGTAGGGACAAATAAACTAATAAAAGAAGGTGCAAAAATAGTAACACAAACCAAAGACATAATAAAGGAATTTCCATTTTTAAAATACAAAGAAATTCCAAAAGAGCAACAACATAAAGAACAAGACAATCAAAATAAAAAATTAAAACATAAAAAAATATGTGACAAAAAATATCAAGAAGTATACGACATAATAACAGAAAAACCAATTACAGCAGATGAAATTTACGTAAAAGTAAATAAAAATATTTCAGAAATAAACAATATATTACTTATGTTAGAAATAAATGGAAATATCAAAAAAGTAGAAGGAGGATATGAATGTATTTTAGAAGAGAGATAGGCATCTGGGGTGAAAATTTGGTATGTAAATATTTAGAAGAAAATAATTATAAAGTAATAAAAAGAAATTTTCTATGTAGACAAGGCGAAATAGATATTATTGCAAATGATAAAAGCAAAAAAGAGTTAGTATTTATTGAAGTAAAAACTCGTTCGAATTTCAAATATGGTAATCCAATAGAAGCAGTTGATAAAGATAAACAAAAACATATGAAACTAGCTATTAGATATTATATATATAAAAACAAAATAGAAAATATAGCAGTTCGTATTGATGTTATAGAAGTATATTTAAAAAAAGAAGGTTACAAAATTAATCATATTAAACAAGTATTATAAATTTTAATATTGAATTTGAATTTGTAAAATAGTATAATAAAAATCGAAAGGAGAACGTATAATGTTTAATTTAGTAAAAGATGAATTTGATGAAAACTCAGATGATATTTTAAAATCAATTAATAAAATGTTAGCAAATAAACAAGAAAAAGATAAACAAGAAAATAAAAAAGAAGAAGAAAAATAAAGGGAGTTAAAAATGGGAAAATTATTTGTAATAGATGGAACAGATGGTAGTGGAAAACAAACACAGTTTAATCAACTAAAAGAAAGACTAAAAAAAGATAAAATAGATTATAAAGTTGTAAGTTTTCCTAATTATGATAGCCCAAGCTCATCATTAGTAAAAATGTATTTGTCAGGAGAATTCGGAACAGATGCAAAAAAAATAAGTCCTTATATAGCATCAACATTTTATGCAGCAGACAGATATGCAACATATCAAATTGGCTACAAAGAATATTATGAAAATGGAGGAATTATTTTAGCCGATAGATATACAACAGCAAATATGGTGCATCAAGCAGGAAAAATAGAAAATAAACAAGAAAGAAAAAAATTTTTAGATTGGCTATGGGATTTTGAATTTAATCTATATGGATTACCAGTTCCAACAGAAGTATTTTTCTTAAATATGCCGATAGAAAAATCGTTAGAACTAATTAAAAATAGAGAAAATAAATTTACACATACAAATAAGAAAGATATTCACGAAAGCGATAAACACCATCTAATGGATAGCTATAATGCTGCGTGTGATGTTGCAAAAGATTACAATTGGTATGAAGTTAAATGTGTTAAAGACGGTAAAATAAGAACAATAGAAGATATACACGAAGAAATATACAAAGAAATAAAAAAACATATACAGTAAAAACAGAAGAAAACAGGACAAAATCAAAGAAAAAACGATAAAATAAGAGAATAAAAACAAAATTAAGAATTCAAATTAACTTTCAAACTAAAATTGAATTTGGAATATTTATCCAAAAAATGTATAATATATATCGGTGGTGCATTATTCTAGTCATACGAGCTTTATGAGGGTGGGGCTAAAAATCCACTAAAGGGCATATCGTTGAAGTTTCTTGTTTATGCGCGAAATGCCAGTTTTGTGTGTATTCAGGGAGTAAAGAGATTAGGGTATTATGTAATGGCATACATAAGAATCCCTAGTTTCGTGGAGGCTTAAACTTTAGTTTTAAGTGAAACCTATGTTGAGTGCCAAGACACAAAACACATAGAGTAGCCTGTCTTGAGTGAAAGTATTGGGAATATCTTAAGAATAATATAATCAAATTTTGGCCAAATTAATTATATTATGAGATTATGAAATTGCTTTTGCAAAAAAGACTAATAAAGTTATAAAAGTATGTTAAGGAAAACTTCTAGAATGTTTGCTATAAAAAATAGCAAGTAAAGTCTAGGGATTAAGGTACAGATTTGAGTGGCGATCTGGTGTCTATTATAACAATAATAGATTTTTCCCTTAAACGGAAACGACTCTAGCAGTAATGCTAAGTGGGAGAAAGAGAAATTCAACCAGACCTAAACTGTAAAATTTACTTAGACTTTTACCATCTAATAACCAAAACAATACAAAGTGATAGGATATTCTCCTGTCACTTTGTTTGAAATAGCGAGGAGAAAATTAAAAATGGAAACAAAACAAGAAAATAAAGGGATACAAAAAAAAGAGCACTCGAATATAAAATGGTTTATACAAGTATTTGTTATAACTTTTATATTATCTATAATTTTTTCTTTTGTATCAACAAATGGAGTATCAAATTTAGATTTAATATCAGCAATTATAATTCTAATAATAGTAATTGGAATAGGAATATTTTTTGATATTATAGGAGTTGCTGTAACAGTTGCAGATGAAAATGAATTTCATGCGAAAGCAACGAAAAAAGTAAAAGGTTCAAAAGATTCAATAAAATTAATTAGAAATGCACCAAAAGTTGCAAATATTTGTGCAGATGTAATTCGGAGACATTTGCCGGAGTATTAAGTGGAGCAATTAGTGCATTAATATCAATTAAAATCACAGAACAATTTGGATTAAATTTTAATTTGCAATTTTTACTTAGTGCATTAGTTGCAGCATTAACAGTAGGAGGAAAAGCATTAGGAAAAACTATTGCAAATAATAATTCAACAAAAATTGTGCATACTGTTGGTATAATATTAAATAAATTTAAAAGAAACTAAAAGGTGATATATAATATGAAAGTGTTAATAACAGGAGCATCTTCTGGAATCGGAAGAGAATTTGCAAAAATATTTGCAAAAAAAGGATATGATTTAGCAATTGTTGCAAGAAACAAAGAAGAATTAGAAAAATTAGCAAAAGAGTTGCAAGACAATAACAAAATAAATGTAGAAGTAATCGCATTAGACCTATCAATTCCAGAAAATTGCAAAGAAATCCACAAAAAGGTAAAAAATGTGGATATCTTAATCAACAATGCTGGTTTTGGAGATTGTGGAAACTTTACCAAAACATCACTTGATAAAGAACTTAATATGATAAATACAAATATAGTGGCATATCACATTTTAATGAAATTATATTTAATAGATATGAAAGCTAAAGGAGAAGGAAAAATCTTAAATGTTGCATCAATAGCAGGATTTATGGCAGGTCCCTTGATGTCCACATATTATGCAAGTAAATCATATATTGTAAGAATATCAGAAGGAATTAGAGAAGAATTAAAAAAAGAAAAATCTAATATTAAAATTAGTATATTATGTCCAGGTCCAGTAAATACAAATTTTAATAAAGTTGCAAATGTGAAATTTCATATGAGAGAAGCAAGTAGCAAAAAGTAGCAGAATATGCAGTAAAAAAATTAGAACAAGGTAAATTTTATATTATTCCAGGTATAGATGTAAAACTTGCAAAAATCGGAGCAAAATTAACACCTACAGTATTAATGTCTAAAATAATATATAAAATGCAAAAAAGAAAAATAGAAAGATAAAATATGCTTGACAACTACAAACAAAAATTCTATAATAAAATTGGTGATATTATGGAAAAACAAATATTACACATTGATGTTAATAACGCATTTTTGAGTTGGACAGCCATTGAAATGTTAAAAAAAGGAAGCAAAATTGACATAAGAGAAATACCAGCAATTATAGGTGGAGATGAATCAAAACGATCAGGAATAGTATTAGCAAAAAGTATGAAAGCAAAAGAATGTGGAATAAAAACAGCAGAAACAATTTATCAAGCCAAAATAAAATGTCCAGGATTAAAAGTTTTTCAATCTGATTATAAAATTTATAAAAAATACTCAGATAGTTTATATAATTTACTTTTACAATATACAGATAAAATAGAAAGATTTAGTATAGATGAATGTTTTTTAGATATGACAGAATATCTTATGAAAGATACCCTATATAATAAAGCAAAAGAAATAAGTAAAAGAGTCAAACAAGAATTAGGATTTACAGTTAATATTGGAGTAGCAAATAATAAACTACTTGCAAAAATGGCATCAGATTTTACTAAACCAGATAAAATACATACATTATATAAAGAAGAAATTCCGAAAAAAATGTGGCCATTGCCAGTTTCAGAATTATTTATGTTAGGCAAGAAAACAGTACCAAAATTATACAATCTACAAATAAAAACCATAGGTGATTTAGCACATACAGATAAAACTCTATTAGAGAAAAAATTTGGTAAACACGGAATTATGATGTGGGAATATAGTAATGGTATAGACAATTCAGAAGTAAAATACAAAGAAGAAAAGCCAAAAGGAATAGGAAACTCAGTAACATTACCTGAAAATGTTACAAATATTGAAAAATTAGAAGAAATTTTATTAGCATTATCAGAACAAGTAGCTTATAGACTAAGAAGATATCAAATGAAAGCAAGTACGGTAAATGTGCAACTAAGAACAAGTAATTTCAAAGACACGTCACATCAAGGAAAATTATTAATTGAAACATCAAGTACAAAAGAAATTTATAAAAAAGCAAAAGAATTATTATCACAAATGTATAAAAGTGAAATACCAATTAGGTTAATTGGTTTAAGAGTAGATGGATTAAAAGGAGAAAAAAGTCAACTATCGCTTTTTCAAAATAAAGAAAATGAAAAACAAGAAAAACTAGATAAAGTAATGGATGAATTAAAGAATAAATATGGATATAATTCAATTACAAGAGCTGGTAAAATGAATTTAGGAAATATTTTGAAGTTAAAGGATTGAAAGAGAGAATTTCTATGTCAAACATACACGATTATATAGAATATAATAATGAAATTATCGAATATGAACTAATAAAATCAAAAATTAAAAATATGTATATTTATATAAAAGAAGGAAAAGTAATTGTAAAAGTACCTACTAAACTACAAGACAAACAAATTAAAGAATTTATTAATAAAAAAGCAAGATGGATTTACGAAAATATAAAAAAAGAAAAAGAAAAAATAAATTTGGAAAAAAAGATAGAACAAGAAGATTTAAATAGGTTAGAATGGATCGTTAAAAATAGTATAGAAAAATATTCTAAATTATTAAAAGTAATTCCCAATAAAGTAAGAATTAAAGATATAAAATATGCTTGGGGAAGCTGTTCAGTTAGGAAAAATATTACTATTAACCAAAAACTTGCAACAAAAGAAGCAAAGGTTATAGAATACGTGGTTTTACATGAAATGTGCCATATTAAACAGATGAATCATTCAAAAAAATTTTGGGATTTAGTTGAGAAATATATGCCAGAATATAAAAATTATAAAAAAAAGCTCAAATCGTAAATTAAATATTTTTACTTGATAAGAAATAATATTTAGTTTATAATAATATAAAACAATTAGGTAATTGCGAAACTAAATTTTGAAATAAGGATGACATAAAAAAAGATAATACAAAATTAAAAAAAGGAGTAG
>CANRFI010000035.1 GCA_947629855.1 uncultured Clostridia bacterium | reverse complement strand
CTACTCCTTTTTTTAATTTTGTATTATCTTTTTTTATGTCATCCTTATTTCAAAATTTAGTTTCGCAATTACCTATATAATTAAAGTTAAACCTACTGGGCAATGGTCACTTCCCATTATTTCAGGATAAATTTGCGCATCTTTTATTTTTTCTTTTATATCATTTGATACTATGAAATAGTCTATTCTCCACCCTATGTTCTTTTCTCTTGCTCTTCCCATATATGACCACCAACTATATGCTTCTTCTTTATTGGGGTAGAAGTATCTAAAGCTATCAGTGAAACCTGCTTGTAATAGTTCTGTCATTTTCTGCCTTTCTTCATCTGTAAAACCTGCATTTCCTCTGTTTGATTTTGGATTTTTTAAGTCTATTTCTTTGTGTGCTACATTTAGGTCTCCACACATTATTACTGGTTTTGTTTTATTTAATTTTAATAAATATTTTCGAATTTCATCTTCCCAAAGTTGTCTATAATCTAGTCTTTCTAGTTCTCTTTTAGAATTAGGCGTATAATTGTTTACTAAATAAAAATTTTCAAATTCAAGGGTAATAATTCTTCCTTCTTTATCATATGCTTCTTTTCCAATTCCATATGTTGCTTTAATTGGTTCTTTTTTTGTAAATATTGCTGTTCCTGAGTATCCCTTTTTTTCTGCACTATTCCAATAACTTTTATAGCCTTTAAATTCTAATTGTATTTGATCTGGTTGGCATTTTGTTTCTTGGATACAAAATATGTCTGCATCAATTTTTTTAAAAAATTCTTCAAATCCTTTATTAACACATGCTCTTATTCCATTTACATTCCACGAAATTAGTTTCATTTTTTATTCCTTTCTATTATTTTATTGTCAAAAATCTCTATTCATAATGACATTTTGATTAAATCTACCCATATTAAATAAGTAAAATATTGCACCAATCAATCCTATAAGCATTAGTTTTAAAAATATTCCATAATACTCTATTTCATCTGTTACAATTGAGCCATAGTGATTATACGCATAATTGAAAAATAGCATAGATATATATCTTTCTACTTTTGATGAATTTTCTGTTTGTACTATAATTTCTTTTTTTCTTTCATAATATTTATCATTCGCTGCATATTCGCTTTCGGCTAGTGCATTTGATGCTACACTATAAAAATCATTTGCAAATGAATTTTTATTTTTTACATTGTTTTTCTTTAGTTGGTTTTGCTTAGTTTTTTCGCCATAAGCTTCTATTTCATTTTTCATATTTATTGCAGATGTTTCTTCTGTACTTCTTACATATATATATGTGCAAAGTGATAGTAACATATATCCTATAAAAACACCTGCCATAATTTTATTGAATAAGAAATTTACACCTTTTTCTTTTGCTTGAATTGATTTAATTAAAATTATAATTGATATTATTAATATTATTACTGTCATTACTCTTTGTACTGTTTTTGCAACTCCTGTAAAGTCAAATTTTTCATATATGTATATTGTGTTTGAATAAAATGTAATATAATTTAAATATAGGCATATAACAAGTAGACCTATTGAAAATATTAAATATTTAATATTATTTTTTTCCATATTTATCTCCTCTTTATTTTTATTTTAGTAACCAAATTATATAACGTATATATATTTTTTGCAACTTATACTATTGAAAAACAAAAAAATGCTCTTTTTTTGAGCATTTTTTGTTGGTATTTATCTAAAAATATACATTTCCACCTATATTTACACCTGAATGTGTACCTGCTGCTCTAAATGAACGATAGTTATGATTTCTAGCTCCATTTAGTGCATCTGTTACAGCTTGTGATACAAAACTTGCATAGTTTCCGTTTAGTCTTCTTTTCCAGTAAGAATCTATTGTATAACAGAATTGTCCTTTTCTTTTATATTCTGTTAGTGGGTCTGTTCCTCTTGCTTCTGCTCTGTTACATGCTGTTGTAATAACGGCAAGTGAACCAGCATAACTTGAACTAGATTCTTGTGCTGTGATTGCACATAGTAAATCAAATTCACTTGCATTATAAGACCATTTCCCTCCAGAATATGATACTCTTGGTGCACTGCTTCTTGTTGTTACTTTTTGTAATTGTACAATTTTATTTACAGGTTCTTTTACAACCACTTCTGAAATCACTGTTTTTTCAATTTCTATATCGTTTTGATATTTTATTTTATATGTTATTTCTTTTAGTCCTTCTTTTCCTTCTTGTATTACTTGGTTTGTTCTTTCTTCTGCTCCTCCAGCTGCATCTTTTGTAATTGTTTCAAATGGAATAGCTACTTGCTCTACTACGATTTTTTCTGTGATTGGTGCATAATTTTCTAGTAATTTGTCTAATGTTGTTTCTACACCTTGATCTGATATTTCAGCGATTTTTACTTCTTGGTATGATTTGTCCGTAATTTTTATACTTTGACCAGATTCTACTTCACTTTCAATATCTGGTATAGTTTTTTGGTTTTCTTCCAAAATAATGTTATTTTCTTCTAAAATTTCAGATACTTTTTTCTTAGATGTCAATGCTGTCATTTCATATCCGTTTTGTAGAACTATTTTTACGTCATTTAACTTGTTGTTTACCGCCATAACACCAATTCCTGATATAAGGACTAATATGATGCTAATACAGATGATTTTCACGATTGAAATGGAAGCCTTTTCCTCTTTTTTCATATGAATTTTTTCCTCCTTTTGCCTTAACGAGTATATTATAACATTATGTGTTTTTTTTGTCAAATTTATCAAATTTTGGATAAATATTTCTGTTTGTCCTGTTTTTAAATGTCTTTTAATATATTATATGTTTTATTTATATTGTTTATTACTTTAATTTTTTCGTTTTTTATAATTTTATTTATTGTATAAATTTGCAAAATATGATATTATTATTTTGTATATAATAGAAATTAAGGAGGAATTTATTATGGTAGGCATAATTATTTTAGTTGTTGTTGTCGTATTAGTTTTAGCTATTATAGGCTTATACAATGGGCTTGTTCAAGCAAAACTAAGAGTAGACAACGCTTGGAGTCAAATTGATGTACAGTTACAAAGAAGATTTGATTTAATACCAAATTTTGTTGAAACTGTTAAAGGTTATATGACACATGAAAAAGAAACTTTTGAAAAGATTGCTGAACTTAGAACTGCTTGGGCAAATTCTCGGAACTGTTTCAGAAAAAGCAAATTTGGATAATCAATTATCAACTGCTTTAAAAACAATTATGGCAGTTTCTGAAAATTATCCAGAATTAAAAGCAAATCAAAACTTTTCAGAGTTATCAGAAGAATTAAGGAATACAGAAAATAAAATCTCTTTTTCTAGACAATTCTATAATGATACTGTTACAAAATATAATACAAAATTAATGGTATTCCCATCTAACATTATTGCTGGTATCTTCCATTTTACTTCACGTGATTTATTCAAAGCTGAAAGTGAAGAAGCTAGAAAAAATGTTAAAGTGGATTTTGGAAATTAAATTTTTGAAAGTGAATTTTAGAAATGTTTGAAAATATTAAGAAAAACAAAATAGAATCTGGTGTTATTGTTGCCATTTTTATTATTGTTATTACTTTAATTGTTTACTACATCTGCCACGCATTAAGATTAGGAGCAGTTTCAATTTTGATTGCTCTTGTGTTTTCTATTGGTTCTGCATGGGCTTCTTATTATTATAGTGATAAAATCGTTTTATCTATTAATAAAGCTAGACCAGCAACCAAAGAAGAAGATTTAAAAATTGTTAATATTTTAGATTCTTTGATGGTTACTTCTGGTTTAACACATAAGCCTAGGCTTTATGTAGTAGATGATCCTCAGCCAAATGCTTTTGCTACTGGTAGAAACCCAGAAAACTCAGTTATTTGTGTGACAACAGGTCTTTTATCAAAATTAGAATACTATGAATTAGAGGGTGTAATTGCTCATGAATTGAGTCATATTAAAAATTACGATATTCGTCTTAGTTGTGTAGTTTCTGTAATGGTAGGATTTATTGTTATGTTATCAGATATGTTTTCTAGAATTTTATTTTGGGGCGGAGTAGATAATGATAGGAATGATAATAATAATGGAAATGCTATTTTAATGATAATTGGATTGATTTTTTTAATATTATCTCCAATTTTTGGTTCTTTAATGCAACTTGCACTTTCTAGAAAAAGAGAGTTTTTAGCTGATAGTACTGCGGTAGAACTTACTCGTAATCCAGATGGTTTGATTTCTGCATTACAAAAATTAGATGCAGATGATAATCAACTTGCTACTGCAAATAGTGCTACTGCTAATATGTATATTGTAAATCCTTTTAAGACAAATACTAAAGAAGGTAAAAAGAAATCTTCTAGTATTTGGTCAACTCATCCTAGTATTGAAGATAGAATTGAGGCTTTGAGAAACATACATTAATATACAATTAAGGACGGAGGCTTTTTAACAGCACCGTCCTTTTTTTAATTTTTTTATTATTTTATATTAAATATTCTTTTTGCGTTTTCATATGTTATTTTTGCAATTGTTTCGTTATTTATTTCTTTTACTTGTGCAATTTTTTGTGCCATATATTTTACATTTCTAGAATCATTCCTTGTTCCTCTATGAGGTTCAGGAGCTAAATATGGACTATCTGTTTCAATTAGTATTCTATCATTTGGAACCATTTTTATTACTTCATTTGCGTTTTTGGAGTTTTTAAAAGTGATTGGACCTGCAAATGATATATAAAATTTTAATTTTAATGCTTCTTTTATTAGTTCTCTATTTAGTGGGCAACAATGAAATACACCTTTTTTATTTATATATATTTGTTTTAGTATATGCAAAGTGTCTTCAACTGCTTCTCTTGTATGAATTACAATTGGTAATTTTAATTCGTTTGCTAATTCAATTTGCTTAATAAAAGCTAATTTTTGTAATTCTTTATTGTCTTTGTTCCAATAGTAATCTAAGCCTATTTCTCCTATTGCAACTATTTTTTTATTTTGATTTGCTATTTGTTTAATTTGATCTATCATTTTCCACAATTCTTCTTCTGTTTGTGGAATATCATTTGGAGAAATTCCCGCTGTTGCATAAATAAAGTCATACTCATTTGCAAGTTCAGAAGCTTTTTTAGAACTTTCTACACTATAACCTGCTGATATTAGTTTTGTTACTCCCTCTTTTTTTATTTCTTGTATGATTTGTTTTCTATCTTCATCAAATTTTTCATCATCTAGGTGGCAATGACTATCAAACAATTCCATTTTATTGTCTTCCTTTATTAAATAAATTTATTTTATAATTCCTGCTACATTGGCTACTGCATATTTTTTACAATGTGAAATGCTTAAATCTATATTTTCTATACATTTTAAATCAACACCTGTAATTTGAATTTGTGGTTTTCCTTGTTTGTTATTTAAGATTTCAATATTTTTCCAAGATATTGAATATTTATTTTCTAGTTTTTCCGAAATTGCTTTAAATACCGCTTCTTTGGCAGCAAATCTTGCTGCATAGTGTTGATATTTTTGTGCTCCTTTACTTTCACAATAATCTATTTCGTTTTGTGTGTAAACTCTTCTTTTAAATGCTTCCCCTGTTTTTTTGTCTTCTATACTTTGTTTTATTCTTTCTATTTCAATAATGTCTGTGCCACAACAAATTTTCATAGTTCACCTCTTTTTTAGGTGTTTTTTGTTATGTTTCAAAAACACCTATTTGAAATACATTATAAAGTTGATTATATTTAAAATAAGTGAAATTATTAGTATTACCATAATAATTACTGTTGATTTGCTTTCTTTTTCAAAGTTTAGCTCTTTGTACAAGATGTCATATTTATTTTTTACTTGGTTATACAAAAAGTCTAATTCAAATATTTCATGTAATTTGTCATTAAATAGTGTTCCTGTTTGATCTTCTGTTATTTCTTGAATCCATAAATTTTTGGTAAATTCTATAAATTTTTTTCTAGCTGATTTTACCTTTATTGGATTTTTGAATTCTAATTCTATTTTTCTCATATATATCTTTTTGTATAAGTTTAAGATATATGTATAAAAATATTGATTTTCATATTCTTCTGGTAGTAATGTATAATTATTAATGTCTGCTGATGATGAAAATAGTGCTATAGATTGTTTGCTTAGTCCTATT
Source organism: uncultured Clostridia bacterium (assembly GCA_947629855.1). The sequence continues at coordinate 5,469 of CANRFI010000035.1, read as the reverse complement.
TGAGCATATTTCCATCTTGTAAATGTTTCTATGTTTTCGTATTTATAGTCTATATTGCTATCTGCTGGTAATAGATTAGCATATTTTATGAATTGGTATTTTATTTCATTAAAGTTTTTGTTTTCATTCCAAGCTTCTTGGTTTAAGCATACATAAGAATATGCTAAAAATCTTTCTGTATCTATATTTAATCTTGCAGCTTCTGCATTTAGCCCTGTTATTTCATAAATAAATTCTTGAAATGTTTTTGTGTCTGCAAAGCTATCTGTTTGTATTCTAATATTATCATAGCTTTCTAAGTTTATTAATTTGTTATTTATATCTTTGAATTTATAGTTGAAATTTAATACGTTGTTGAAATCTTCATCTTCTTCTACATTTGTTTTTATTGCTAGAAAACAGATTCCAGTTGAAAAACATATAATTTCTATTTTTCTTATTTGGAAGAATATTCCGTTTGCTTGCTCTAGTTTTCCTTGCATATCTTTTTCTAATTTATATTCAAATATATTGCATGGATTTTTACTAAGTAACGCGGCCCTTGTTTCTATTGGTAGTTCTTCTAATTTTTTTATTTTTGCATTTCCGTATCTAAAACTAGAGAATAAGAATTCTCTAGTCTTTGGTAAGAAATATTGATATAATTTTAAATCTTTTTCTTTTTGAAAGATTTTTAAATTACAATTTTTGTCTTTTAATAGTTTTAAAATATATTTTTGATATTTTCCATCCTTTATTATAAAAGGGTGTATAAAATATGTATATTGATAGTTCGTCTTTAGTTCCATTTTTTACCTCTTCTTTGGTGTTTTTTGACTACTTTCAAACACACTTCGGTATGTTTTTTGTCTAAAAAACGCCTATAATTGATTATAATAATTCATATTTAAGTCTCTTCCTAAGTGCCATTTTCCAATAAAGTCTACTTTTAAATAGTCTTCTAAGTTGTATGTTGGCTCTTGTATTATTTTTCCGTTTATATCTATTGCTCCCCATTTACCATCTTTTTTTATTCCAGCGTATCCAAAGCTATTTTGCTCTGTTGCATCATCATAGTTATAGTCTACAATTACTTTTCCGTTTTTATCAACAAAGCCATATTTCCCATCTTTTTTGCTTTTGAATAATGTATTGTTTGTAAAGATTTCGGCTATGCTTTTTTCTTCAAATTTAAAGTTATAGTATTTATCTTCTTCGCCTTGTTTTAAGCTAAAATATCCTTTGGTTTCGTTTAATTCTGTTAAAAATCCAGATTGTCGTATGTTAAATTCGTTGTCTATTATGTCATTTGTGTAGTCTATTTTTTCTGCTATGTATATATCTGCTTTTTCATAATAAGCTATTGATACATAGTTGAAGTCTACTTTTGCTTGGTTTGCTATGTCAATTACTCCATAGTTTCCTGTTTTTTGAGCAATTAATAATCCTGTTTTTGCTTCTTTTAAATCTTCGTATTGTGGCTCAATTATTACTTCTCCTGTTGATTTCATAACTCCATATTTTCCGTTTTGTACATATATTACTCCGTTTTCTTTATTTTTCATTATTGCTTTAATTTCATCAAAGCCAGAAGTTAATAATTGTTTTCCTTCTTTATCGATTAGAATTTGTTTTCCTTCCTGTTTTACAACATACATATCGTTTCCGTATATTTTTGTTATTTCGTCATAATTTGCTTCTAATATAACTTGGTTAGAATAACTTACTATTCCATATTTATTATTTTCTTTTTTTACTATGAATCCGTCTTTACTTTCTTTGCCTAAGTTTAGAATATCCATATATTCTACTTGTAAGATTTGTTTTCCGGTTCCATCAAATAATCCATATTTTCCGTCTTTTTTTACTTTTATTGTATTTGTAATTTCTGGTATTACTGCTATTTCTTCGTATTCACAAGGAATTAGTTGTTTTCCTTCTAAATTTATTACTCCATATTTGTCGTCTTTTTTTACTTTTAATATTCCTTCTTCATACCATAAGTTGTTATTTGAATCTTTATTAGAAATTGCTTCAATTTGTTCATATTCCGTAAAAAGTTTTTCGTTTTTACTATTTAGTGCTTTTGTTTTATATTCACCTGTTTCGTAATTTACGTCATATATAAATAGAAATACGTCTTTTTTGCTATTTGGAATAATTATCATTTCTTGATAAGAAGGGGCTATAATTTCGTTTCCTGTAGAGTCTATTACTCCCCATTTGTTGTCTTTGAATATGCTTACATATTCTTTACTAGCTATTACTGTTTGGTTTTTTTCCTTTTTTAGGATTCCTCCTAAAACAAATACGGACATAGCTACAACAATGATTGCTACAATAACTGCGATCACTTTTTTAATATTTAGCTTTGGTTCTTTTTCATATCTTTTACCTTTACTCATATTATTATTTTGCCCTCCTTTGACAACTACAATATATCATAAATCGACTTTTGTTTCAAGTAAAATTGTAAACATTATAAAAAAGACACTATGTGTCTTTTTTCATAAATTTACATACTATTACACTCATATCGTCTTTTATGTTTCCAAAGTTATTGTCTATTGCTTCGTTTAAAACTAGATTGGCAATTTTTCTTGTGTTATTTGTTTCTATGTCTTCTAATAGATATTTAATCCATAATTCTTTGTTTTTGTATTCTATGTTAGCGTCTAATATTCCATCTGAACACATTAGCATAATGTCTCCAGAAGTTATGTCTTTGTCAAAAGTTTCTATTTGATTTGTTTCTACCATTCCAGTTGGTAATGAGTTTGCTTTGATGATTTGTATTTTTTTGTTGTTTTTTATGTATGTTGGACATGCACCACTTTTGATAAATTCAATATTCCCTAAGTATAAATCAATTATTGCTATGTCTAATGTTGCAAATATTTCTTCATTTTTATTTATAAGTGCCCTATTTATTAATTCTAATGAAATATTTTTGTCAAATCCTGATAGTAATAGATTTTCTAGCATTTTGATTACTTGTGTACTACTCTTTTTAGCTTTTGTTCCTGTTCCCATTCCATCACTTAATGCAACTAAGTATTTTCCATCTTTTAGCCTAATGCTTAACATTGTGTCTCCTGAAGCTTCACTTTTGCTTTTTGTACTTTCTTCTGTTGCAATTGCCATTAAATATTTATCATCTGATAGTAAGCTAACTTTTTTACCTACACTTGCTTCTTCATTTAATACTATTTTTTCTTCTAGTATTTGTGTTGCTATTTTTTCAATATTTTCTATTTTACTTCTTTCTAAATCTTCTTTTAAGTATACTTCTAGTATGTATCTTCCATCTTTTTTTATTGTTATGTCTTGAATTTGAATTCCTTTTATTTTTAGTAATTCAGTTATTTGCCTTTCTTGTAATTCGTATTCTGAGTCTGTTTCTATTTCGTTTTCAATCCCTTTTGCCATTTTTTTGATTGCTTTTGATACACCATCTAATTGCTTTCCTATACTTTTTTTGCTTTCTTCTACTTTTTTCTGCCAAATAAAGTTAGATTTTGCTACTTTATAAGATATGTTTATTGTTCTAATTATTTGAGATATATCGTCTTCTAGATGTTTACTAATATCTTTATCATCTAGTCCTACTATGTAACTGTTGCATTTTGCAAATATTTCTAAAAGATTTTTTCTTTCTATTTCTTGTTTGTCTATTAGGAATTTAAATATTTCGTCTACGATTTTTCCGATTAGTGTCTGCCATATCATCATATAACATATTTTCTTGGTATTGTTCTAAGTTACTGAGTAGTTCTGATATGAAAATTTGCTTGTTGCTATCATATGATGATTTTTCTATGTCATTATAAGTAGTTGCCATTTCTTTTATAGCATCTGATACGTGATTTAGGTTTTCTACTACTTCTTTGCTTCTGTTTAATGCTCGATTTGGCATAACTGGTAATAGTTTTGATTTTCCAATGAATTCTTCTAATTCTATGTTTATATTGTTTGGTACTGCAAGTAATCCTATTGATGCTAATAGTATTTCTTTAAAATGAATTAGTTCTACAGTATATCCATTAGAAACATATGCTAGTATTACATTTCCTAAAGCAAAGCCTATTACAACTCCTATTTTTCCAAATCTGTTTAATATTCCTGCCATCATTCCTGAAATTGCATATGCTGCTATCATAATTGGTTCTGCTCCTGTTATAACACCAATTGTTACTCCAATTGTTACTCCTGCTGTTGTTCCTACTAAAATTCCATTTTTCCATCCTAATATCATAACTATTAATATGCTTAGAATATTTTTTATTCCAAAGCCTAGTATACTGAATTCTCCAAATGCTGCAAAACTAATTGAAAGAATTAAACTTGCTCCTATTAATTCTTCTATTGTAAAGGCTCTTTTTTCCCAAAATTCTTGTAATACAACTGTTGAATTTACAAATATTTTATAAAATACTAGTCCGATGATTGCAAGTGTGATTCCTGATAATATATCATAAATTGTGAAACCTGCTATGAATAATTTTATTGCTTGTATAATTAGAATAGAAAGAAAAATGTTTTTTCCTATTTTTATTTTTTCATTTCTTTCTTTTTCATTATAAATTGGTTTGAAAATAAATAAGCTAACTATTAGTATAAGTGCTGTTAAAAAATAGCCTAATGCTCCACCTACACCATATTTAATTAGATTACCTATTAATGAAATGAATACTATTCCCAATAATGGGACAGAAGATGCAAAACATGCACCTAACATACTGATACTAAAAATGGAATACTCTCCTCCTAAGCCTACCATAGAAAGCATAAAAGAAAGTATATATAAAACTATATTTTTTATAGAAAATACATTTGAAAAAACATTTGATTTATGATTTTCTTTTTCTATTACATTTTGAAACATCCTTACCACCTCTTTCGTTTTTATAGGCATATTTTACTACTTGTCCTTCGTGGTTTTTGTCTTTTTTAGGTATCTAATCTAAAAAAGTTTTTTACAATTTATAACTTATTTTTTTATTTTTATCTATTTTATTTTTTTTATTTTATTACATAATGTCGAAAAAATCAATATGTATATTAAAAATTGTCGTCGGGAAGGTAGCTTTTTGACAATATTTATTGCTATAACTTAAGATAAAAAAAGTTAAATATAGTTTGTATTAATAACTCCCAGCTACATAACAGACTATAATAAAAGGCTTTATAATTATAAAAATATAATTATAAAGCCTTTTTTAATAGTCTATAATTTGCTGGTCCCCCCGAATTGTTATTAATACAAACTACATTTAACTTTTTATTAATGTAATTTATTTATTTAAGTATTTTTTTATTAAGATGATTCCTATTCCTAATAAGCCAAGTGCACTAATTGTTAGTAATATTATTGACGTATAGTTTAGGTCTTGTCCTGTTGGAGGTAGTACTGCTATGTCTGGTGCTTCACTATCATCAAATTCATGGTTTGTTGAACTTGGTACATAATTTCCTAGTACATTTACTTTT
>CANRFI010000034.1 GCA_947629855.1 uncultured Clostridia bacterium | reverse complement strand
TAAATTAACAGATGAAATGTTAAAATATGCAACTGATATGGAATTTGAAAAAGCAGCAGAAGTTCGTGATAAAATAAAAGAATTAGAAAATCTAATTTCACAATAAGAAAAATATGCATATCATAATATAGGTGATATGTATGTTTTTTTTACAAGAATTATATGAAGACGCAAAAAATATAAGTAAAAAAGATCCTGCTTGTAGAAATATTTTAGAAGCAATTATTTTATATCCAGGATTTCATATATTATTGTTTCACAGATTAGCACATTTTTTATATCGACACAAATTTTTATTTATAGCAAGACTCATTTCTCAAATAGGAAGATTCTTTACTGGAATTGAAATTCATCCAGGAGCTAAAATTGGAAGAAGACTTTTCATTGACCACGGAATGGGAATTGTAATTGGTGAAACTTCAACAATAGGAAATGATTGTATAATTTATCATAATAGTACATTAGGAGGAACAGGAAAAGATATAAATAAAAGACATCCAGATATAGGAAATAATGTTATGGTAGGAGCAGGAGCAAAAATTTTAGGCCCAATTAAAGTAGGTAATAATGTTAAAATAGGAGCTAATAGTGTAGTAACAAAAGATGTTCCAGATAATGTTACACTAATTAAGTGTAATCAAATTATTAAATGAAAAAATGCCAACATATATAACTTAGTTGGCATTTTGTAATTTATAAATTATATAAATTTCCATCAATTAAAAGTTTAGCTCTTTTTGCAGTTTTTTCATCAGCTTTTAAAGAATCTTCTAAGAAATCAGGATGTTTTAGTAAAAATTCTCTCATTGTTGTATATGGGTCATTGTAAAATCCTTTTAACATTTCTAATTGAGATTCATTAATTGTGCCTAATTCATAAGCTTTTTCAAAAAGAGTATCATCAACAACAGCAAGTGATATTGTTTTTATTCCTTCTTTTTCAAGAACTTCAGTTCCACCTTGTTTTCTATCTACCACATAACAAGTCCAAGCTAAATTTCCATTTAAATTTCTTACAGCTGGAATCCAAGAACGAACATAGTTAGAAGCGGCTGTTACTAAATCAGAAGCATTTAATACTTTTTTACCAGATAAATCTGATATTTTCTTTGCTGTAGAAGAAAAATCATAAGGACTTTCAAATGCTTCCATATCTTTAAATAAAGTAAGATGTGGTTTCTTTAATAAATAAGCAATCATATTAGAAAAATACCAATCTCTTCTTTCACCACCAGAAATATAATCAATTTCATTTACATCTACATTATCCTTAATTGCTTTAACCATAGTATCTATAGTATATTTAAAGATTTCATTGTTTTCATATTGAACTTTTACATTTTCAAATACCTTTTGAGGTAAATTTACACGGTCAGCAAGTAAAGTATCAATATAGGATAAAAATTCAGTTGCACTTTTTTCATCTCCATATAGAAAATGAGTATTAACAAAGTATGGTGAAATCATTCCAGATGTTAAAAAGAATGGTTTGTTTGCTTCGCAAAATTTAACAGCTTTTGTTTTAAATAAGTATGATATTATATCAGACATAATTTTTCCTCCTTAAAATTATTATTCTAAAATGTATTGTAAAGAAAAAAATAAAATTTGTCAATAAATAGTTTTAAGAACTATTGAAAAAAAATAAGATAAATGATAAGATAAGAAAAAATTGAAGGAGGATAAAGATGAAAACTTTATTAAAAAACGGAACACTAATTGACTATAAAACTAACATTTTTGGAAAAAAGGATATTTTAATTGAAAACGACAAAATAGCAAAAATTAATGATGAAATTGAAGAAATACAAGCAGACAAAGTAATTAATTGTACTAACTTGTATGTAATACCTGGAATGATTGATATGCATTGTCATTTAAGAGAACCTGGATTTGAGCATAAAGAGACAATTGAAACTGGAAGTAAAAGTGCTGTAGCAGGTGGTTTTACTACTATTTGTCCTATGCCAAATACCAAACCAACTCCAGATAATAAAGAAGTTTTACAAAAAATTATTGAAGAAGCAAAAAGAGTAAATTTATGTAATATACTTCCATATGCTTCTGTATCAAAAGGAGAAAAAGGAGAAGAACTAGTTAATTTCGAAGAATTAAAACAAAATCGGAGCAATTGCTTTTTCAGATGATGGAATGCCAGTAGTAAATAGTAGACTAATGAGAGAAGCTATAATAACTGCTGATAAATTAGGAACTTTTGTTGCATCTCACTGTGAAGAAAAATCAGTAGCACAAGGAGCTATAAATGCAGGAAAAGTTGCAGATGAATTAGGAGTAAATGGAGTATTACCAGAAGCAGAAGAAATTATGGCAGCAAGAGAAATTGTAATTTCTGAAACGAATGATGTTCACGCTCATATTTGCCATATTAGTACAAAAACAACAAAAAATATGGTTCATGATGCTAAAAAAAGAGGAGTCAAGATTACTTGTGAAACTTGCCCACATTATTTCTCTTTCACAGTAGATGAAGTATTAAAGTCAGGTGTTAATGCAAAAATGAACCCTCCTTTAAGAGAAGAAAAAGACAGACAGGCAATTATTGAGGGATTACAAGATGGTACTATTGATTGCATAATAACAGACCACGCACCACACGCAGAGGATGAAAAAGCAAAAGGATTAGCAACAGCACCAAATGGAATTATAGGATTTGAAACAGCATTATCAGCTGAAATTATGAATTTAATTGATACAGGTAAATTATCTTATTTAGATTTAGTTAAGCTTACTTCTTATAATCCAGCACATTTATTAAAAATAGATAAAGGAGCTATAGAAGAAGGAAAAGTTGCAGATATTACAATTTTTGATCCAAACGAAAAATATACATATACAAAAGAAATGGTTGTATCAAAATCAAAAAATAGTCCATTTATTGGTAAAGAGCTAAAAGGAAAAGTAAAATATACATTAGTTGGAGGAAGAGTAGTTTATACAAGCTTAAAATAAAGTGAAAGGAAAAATAAATAATATGAATGCCATTGATAAATTGATAAAAAAAATAAAAGAAACTAATAATCCTACTGTAATGGGATTAGATCCAAGATATGAAATGTTACCAAAATGTTTAACACAAAAATATCCTGAAAGCTTAGAAGGCGCTGCAAAAGCAATTATAGAATATAACAAAGCATTAATTGATGCAACTTGTGATATAATACCTGCAGTCAAACCACAAATTGCATTTTATGAAATGTTTCGGATTACCAGGAATGGAAAGCTTCAAAGAAACTTGTAAATATGCAAAAGAAAAAGGAATGATAGTTATTGCAGATGTAAAAAGAGGGGATATTGGATCAACAGCAAGTCGGATATTCAAATGCATTTTTAGGAAGAACACCAATTGGTAATATACAAGAACCAATATATGATGTAGACTTTGTAACAGTAAACCCATATATGGGAACTGACTGCGTAAAACCATTTATAGAGGATTGTAAAAAATATGATAAAGGAATATTCGTATTAATAAAAACTTCTAATCCATCATCTGGTGAATTACAAGATTTAAAATTAGAAAATGGAAAAGAAGTATATTCACAAGTAAGTGAATTAGTAGAAAAATGGGGAGAAGAATTAATAGGAGAAAATGGTTATAGCAGTGTAGCAGCAGTTGTAGGAGCAACTTATCCAGAACAACTAAAACAAATAAGAGAAATTGCACCACATACTTATTTCTTAATTCCAGGTTATGGAGCACAAGGAGGTAAAGCAGAAGATATTTCTTTAGGATTTGATAAAAATGGCTTAGGAGGAATTATAAACGCATCAAGAAGCTTAATGTGTGCATATAAATCAGACCGTTGGAAAGAAGAATATTCTGAAGAAGAATATGCAAAAGCAACACGAAGAGAAGCAATTAGAATGAAGGAAGAATTATTAAGTGCAATAAATTAAAAGGAGGAAATAATATGCCAGAAGTATTATTAGCAGAGTTAGTAAATAAAAAACAATTAAAAAAGGATTTATTTAAATTTAGCATTAAAGCACCAAACATTGTAAAAAATAGTAAACCAGGAAATTTCATTGAAATAAGAGTATCTGAGCAAACAGAACCTTTTTTAAGAAGACCAATTAGTATTTATAACTTAGATAGAGAAAATGGAATTTTAGAATTTATTTTCCAAGTAAAAGGAAAAGGAACAGAAATTTTATCAAAAAAGGAAACTGGTGAATTAATCGATATAGTAGGACCATTAGGATATGGAACTTTTAAATATGATGATTATCAAAATATTGCAGTTATAGGTGGAGGAATTGGAATTTTTCCATTATATGAACTTGCAAAATCTGCAAAAAATGATAATAAAAATGTAAATACATATATTGGTTTTAGAAATCAAGATTTAGTAGTATTAGAAGAAGAATTTAAACAAGTATCTAATAATTTAGTTTTAACAACAGATGATGGAAGTTATGGTAAAAAAGGATTTGCAATTAATTTTCTAGAAGAAGATATAAATAACGGAAAAATTGATAGTATTTTTGCTTGTGGACCACTTCCAATGTTAAAAGCAGTACAAAATTTAGCAAATGAAAAAAATATTCCTTGTCAAATATCATTAGAAGAAAAAATGGCATGTGGATTAGGAGTTTGTTTAGGATGTGCTGTAAAAACAGCAAATAGTCCAAAAGAAAATCCAGAATATTTACATGTTTGCAAAGCAGGGCCTGTATTTGATAGTAAAGATGTAGAAATATAAGCAAGGAGAATATAGAAAAATGGCAGGGTTTACGATACACTTAGCAATCGGAGAGCAATATATAGAAAAACATAAAAATGAAATTAAAAATGAAAAAGAATTTATAAAAGGAGTTATTGCTCCTGACTTAAATAAAAAAATGACAGATATAGAAAAAGATAAATCAAAATCACATTATGGAAAATGGGGAAATGGTGATTCTACCACAAATATAAATCAATTTTTATTAGATAAAAATGTAGATATAAAAAAAGATTATTGGAAGGGCTATTTTTTACATTTACTTACAGATTACTATTTCTACCATATTGACTTTAATAGAGAAAATGAACAAGCATTAAAAAATAAAGAAACTTTTTATTATGATTATGATTGTTTAAATAAAGAACTAAGAAAAAAATATTTGCAAATTGATAAATATGAATTAAATTCAATAAAAAAATATATGAATATTTTACAAGAAGAACCTAAATACTTGAAAATTGATAAAGTAATAAACTTTATTGATAAAATATCAAATTTTGACATTGACACAGAAATAAAAATTATAAAGGAAAATGGAATGGAGGGACTAAAATAAAATGAATACAAAAATTGATTTTGCAGGAATTAAAATGAAAAACCCAGTTACTGTTGCATCAGGTACTTTTGGATATGGTAGAGAATATAGTAACTTCTTTGACTTGAGTAAATTAGGCGGAATAATAACAAAAGGAACATCTTTAAAACCTAGAAATGGAAATAAGCCATCAAGAGTTTATGAAACAGCAAGTGGAATGTTAAATAGTATTCGGATTACAAAATCCAGGTGTAGAATATTTTGCACAAAATGATTTACCTTTTTTAAGAGGTTTTGATACAGCTATTATTGTAAATGCTTGTGGAAGTAGTATTGATGAATATGTAGAACTATGTAGAATATTAAATACTTTGGATATAGATGGAGTAGAATTAAACTTATCTTGTCCAAATGTAAAAGCAGGTTGTATGGCATTTGGAAATACTTATGAAGGTGTAAAACAAGTAACCCAAGAAGTAAGAAAAGTGTTAGATAAACCTTTAATTGTAAAACTAACTCCAAATGTTACAGATATTGCATCTATTGCAAAAGCTGTAGAAGATGCAGGAGCAGATGGAGTATCATTAATAAATACTTTACTTGCAATGAAAATTGATATTGATAAAAGAAGACCAGTACTTGCAAATAATACAGGTGGACTTTCAGGACCAGCAATTAAACCAGTTGCTGTGCGTATGGTATATCAAGTGTCACAAGCAGTAAATATCCCAATTTTAGGTATGGGTGGAATTGTAAATGGTGATGATGCCATTGAATTTATGTTAGCAGGAGCTCAAGCTATATCTATAGGAGCAGGAAACTTTATTGATCCATATACAAGTGTAAAAACAGTAATTGGCATAGAAGAATATATGAAAAAGCATAATGTAGATGATATTAATAGCATTGTAGGAACTGTTCAAATGAATTAAGGAGCAAAAAAGAGTATGAACCGAACTGAAACAAGAAAAATAATGGTAAGAGATGTTCAAATAGGTGGACAAAATAAAGTTGTTATTCAATCTATGTGTAATACGAAAACAAAAGATGTTATTGCAACTGTAAATCAAATTATAGAATTAGAAAAAGCTGGTTGTGAAATTATTAGAGTTGCTTGTCTTGATAAAGAAGACGCAAAAGCAATTAAGCAAATAAAAGAAAAAATTCATATTCCAATTGTTGCAGACATTCATTTTGATTACAAAATTGCATTAGAAGCAATTGAAGCTGGAGCAGACAAAATTAGAATCAATCCAGGAAATATTGGTTCAAAAGATAGAGTAAAGGCAGTAGTAGATGCTTGTAAAGAAAAACAAATTCCTATAAGAATAGGAGTAAACAGCGGATCAATAGAAAAAGAACTTTTAGATAAATATGGCAAACCTACTGCTAAAGCAATGGTTGAAAGTGCTAGAAAACATATAGAAATTTTGGAGGACTTAGATTTTTATGATTATGTTGTTTCTTTAAAAGCATCTAATTTAGATTTGTGCATACAAGCATATGAAGAAGCTTCACTAGAATTTAATTGTCCTATTCATTTAGGTATTACAGAAAGTCGGAACAGAATTTAGTGGAACAGTTAAATCAAGTATAGGACTTGGTATTTTATTAAGGCAGGGAATAGGTGATACTTTAAGAGTTTCACTTTCTGATGATCCAGTTAAAGAAATTAAAGTAGCAAAAGAAATTTTAAAAGATTGTAATTTATATAAAAATACTCCAACTTTAATATCTTGTCCTACTTGTGGAAGAACTCAAATTGATTTAATTCCAATTGCAAAACAAATAGAAGAATTTTTACAAACGTTAGATAGTAACATTACAGTTGCTGTTATGGGATGTGGAGTAAATGGACCAGGAGAAGCAAAAGAAGCGGATATTGGAATTGCTGGTGGAATAAAAGAAGGATTACTATTTAAAAAAGGAAAAATTATTAGAAAAATAAAACAAGAAGATATGCTGGAAGAATTAAAAAAAGAAATATTAAATATGATTAATAAATAGGAGTTTTAAAGTATGAAAATATTAGTTGGAAAGACAGCTGGTTTTTGTTATGGAGTAAAAAGAGCAGTTGAAGGCGTAATGACCGAAGCAATGCAAAGCAAAGAAAATATTTATTGTTTAGGCGAACTTGTCCATAATAAACAAGTAATTGAAGAACTAGAAAAATTAGGAGTAAAATGTATAGAAAAAATTGAAGAATCACAAGGAATTACTATGATACGTGCTCACGGAGTTCCAAAAGAAGTATATGATATTTTAAAACAAAAAAATATTAAGATTAAAGACTTCACGTGTCCAAATGTGTTAAAAATACACGAGATTGCACGTCAATTTAGTAAAGATGGATATTTTATATTTTTATTAGGAAATAAAAATCATCCAGAAAATATAGGAACTTTAAGCTACTGTAAAAATTATTATGTAATAGAAAATGAAGATGAAGTTCAAAAAGCGATTGAAAAATTTGAAGAAACCCAAATTAATAAATTACTCTTAATTGAACAAACAACTTATAGCTTAAAAAAATTTGATACAATTAAAAAGATAATACAAGAATCAATTTCTAAAAATATTACATTTGTTATAAAAAATACAATTTGCAGGGCTACTATGATGAGACAAAAAGAAACAGAAGAACTTTCAAAACAAGTAGACAAAATGATTATTATTGGAGGAAAAAATAGTTCTAATACAAAGAAACTATACGAAGTTGCTAAAAATAATTGTGAAAACACAATATTAATTGAAACTTATAGTGAATTAGATAGTGATGATAATAATCAATTAAAAAAAATAGGAATAATGGCAGGTGCTTCTACACCACAAGAAAGTATTGATGAAGTAATAAGATATTTATCAAAATAAAAATAGGATTCCAATATGGAATCCATTTTTTATATCTCAATTTTTGGTTGATATCTTTCAAGCCACATATTTACCTGACAAAGGTAGGCCATAAGTTGAGGACCTGTCATTAATTGACCGAAACCAAGGTCTAGTAAAAGCTTTACCATCAGTGTTTATTATATTTAAAATATATTCTCTATTTAGCAAATTATTAATTGGGGCATTTTTATTTTTCATAATATCTATTAGCATTTGTTTTACAGTTTTTAAATAAGTAGGATTATGAGTTTTTGGGTAAGGAGATTTTTTCCTTTCTACAATTTCTTCTGGAAGAAGATTTTTACACACATAACGAAGCAATCCTTTTTCTCTACCATTATATGCTTTCCATTCCCAAGGAATATTCCATAAATACTGAACTAACCTATAATCACAAAATGGAACACGAAGCTCTAATCCACTATACATAGAGGTTCTATCTGACCTATCTAAAAGTGTTTGCATAAACCAATTCATAGTTAAATAAGAAATTTTCCTTTTTTCAGCTGTTTCTGAACTATCTGTATCTAAAATTTCTACATTTGACAAAGATTCATTATATCTATAATCTATATATTCTTTTAAATTAACTTTAGAAGAAATAGATGGATTTAACAATTGTTGACGTTCTGTTAAAGCAATAGACCAAGGAAATGTATTACTATTTAATGCATCTTCACGAAAGAACCAAGGATATCCTCCAAAGATTTCATCAGCACACTCACCAGATAAAGCAACTGTAGCACCTTCTTTTACATATTTACAAAACAATAATAAAGAAGAATCAACATCTGCCATACCAGGGAAATCTCTTGCAATCATTGCATCTTCAAGTGCTTTTGCAAGTTCAGGAGTATCAATTATAACTTTATGATGATTAGTATGGAATGTATTTTTCATTATATCAATATAATGATTATCTGAATTTGGTTGAAAATCACTTTTTACGAAATTTTTGTCATTGTCAACATAGTCAATGGAATAAGTATCTAAAGGTGGTAAACCATTTTTTTTGTAATACATACTTGCATATGCAGTAATTATACTTGAATCTAATCCACCAGAAAGCAAACAGCATAAAGGAACATCAGATACTAATTGCCTATCTATTGCATCATTTAACAATTGCTGTACTTTATCACAAGTCTCTTCAAAATTATCGGTATGTTCTTTACTTTTTAACTCCCAATATTTTGATATATGAATGCCATCTTGATTAAATATTGCAAAATGAGCGGGTTTTATTTCATAAATATTTTTAAAAATAGTTGTTCCAGGAGTATGTGCAGGACCAATACCAAATAATTCTGAAATTCCTTGATTATCAAGTTCTAATTTAACATTTGGATATTTTAATATTGCCTTTATTTCAGAAGCAAAAATTATATCACCATCTATTATTGTATAATACAGTGGTTTAATACCAAAATGATCTCTTGCTAAAAATAATTCTTTTTTGTTTTCATTCCAAATTGCAAAACTAAAAATACCATTAAATTTAGAAATGATTTCAGACCCCCATTGAATATATGCTTTTAAAATAACCTCCGTATCACTATATCCTTGAAATGTATAATTATATTCTTCTATTAATTGTTTTCTAATGATATTTGCATTATATAATTGACCATTATAAATTAATATATATTTATTGCCGAAATTATCTGAAATCATAGGCTGTTTTCCATTTTCAGGATCAATTATAATTAATCTTCTATGACCGCATAGATATATTATCAGAAAAATAATAACCTTCTTCATCAGGGCCTCTCCCGTGATAATAAATCAGTCATTTCAAATAAGATTTCTTTTTGATTATCAATTCTTTTATGAAAGGTAGTAAATCCAACAATTCCACACATATATAAACCTCCATTTTTATTTTTTTATAGTATATGCTGAAAACAAAAAAAAGAAACAAAATTAAAAATCTTTTCTTGATTTTATCGAAAAGTTGTAGTAGACTAAAGCCAAAGGAGAAATATAAATGAACTTAAAAAATGCAATAAAACATTTTAAATTAATTACTTATCATAAATGGATTGTTTTTAAATTATGCTGCAGAGTAGGTCTACCTTGGAGAGGCCTAGTACACGATTTATCTAAGTATTCTATAACAGAATTTAGAGAAGGAATAAAATATTATGTAGGGGATCATTCTCCTATTACAGAAGAAAAAAAAGAAAGAGGCTACTCGCTTGCTTGGCTACACCATAAGGGAAGAAACAAACATCATACTGAATATTGGGTGGATCATATGGCTCCAAATCCAACACCTATTATCCCATATAAATATGCAGTTGAAATGATTTGTGATAAATTAGCAGCAGGAATAAGTTATCAAGGTAAAAACTGGACAAAAGAGTATCAACTATCTTACTGGGAAAGAGAAAGAACTAGGTTAGAAATGAACCCTAAAGTTGAAGAATTTATAACAGAAACATTTATGGAAGTTGCAGAAAAGGGCATTAATCAAACCCTAACTAAAAATAATATAAAAAAATTATATGAAGAATATTGCAAAACAACTATTGACAAAACAATTAAAAACTAGTATAATTTTATAGATATATGTATATCTGTAAACAAGGAGGGAATTAATATGGCACAACCAAAAAGAAGATGGTCAAAAGCAAGAACACATTCAAAAAGATCAACATGGAAAAAAGAAAATCCAACATATTCAAGTTGTCCTCATTGTCATGAGCCAATTATGCCACATAGAGTTTGCAAAAATTGTGGATATTATGATGGAAAAGAAATTGTTGTAAAAAAAGAAAAAGAAAATGCATAATTTATTTTAGAATGTTACTGTATATAAAATATAGTAGCATTTTGTGCTTTATGCAAAAAAGGAGTGGTTAATATGGAGAAATTATTGAAAAAATCAAGTTGGACAGATGTAATTATTTCTATTTTATTTATATTATTTGGAATTATGATAATAGCAAGACCAGATACTATAATGTCAGTTATTTCACTCTTATTAGGAGCAATCTGCATTGTAATGGGAATTTTAAAAGGAATTGATTATTTCTCTTCTGGAAAAACAGATAACTATTCACTAGCAGTTGCAGTAATTTCAATAATTGCTGGGGTTATTATAATGTTTTGTAGTAATATAATCTTTTCAGTATTTAGAATTGTAATTGCTATTTGGATTATTTATAGTGGCTTAATGGACTTACAAACAACAATTATTTGGAAGGATTATAAATCAAAATTATGGTTGTTAACATTAATATTAGCTATTTTAATGATTATAGGAGGAGTATATATATTAATTAATAATGGTGCTATGCTACAAATAATCGGTACTATTATTATAGTATATGGAGCAATTGATATTATAGAAAATGTAGTATTTATAAAGAAAGTTGAAAATTATCTAGATTAAAAAAAGTCCTAAGAGTTACTATTACTCTGAAGTGGTAAAATGAAAGTAGACACAAAAAGTCTGCTTTCATTTTTTTGTGTTAAAATAAATTCAAAGGAGGATAA
>CANRFI010000033.1 GCA_947629855.1 uncultured Clostridia bacterium | reverse complement strand
AAATGACAGAAATATTCAATACAGATACAGATTATAGAAGTTTGTATTTGCAAACTTTTGATGTATATATGCAAATATTACTACGTGAAAACATAGTAGATCAACAAATATTAGAAAGTAGCGAACTTAATAATCAGATTACTTTAAATCAAATAAAATCAAGATATTATTGCAACAATAAAAATTATTCTATGATGATAGAGCCAGTATATGATGAAACAGAAGATACCCAAGACATTGAAGATACTGAAGATATGGAAGATATCGAAGATATTGAAGACACCGAAGAAGACAATTATTCTGATGAATATTATGAAGAAGAAGACGTTAATGATGAAATCCAATATTATGATGAAGATGATGAAGATGAAGAATTTTTAGCAGAAAACAGTAAATATAATGTAACTATAACTAAATCTAATGGAGAGACTGAATCTAGTATAGTATATCTACCAGAATTTGACGAATATGAAAAAACTATATCTACATTCACAAACGGTTACATAGAATTTGAATCTGAGGATAGCACACAAATTGGTTGGTATGATAGTAATGGAAATAAAATATTAATGTCAAACGACTATGAAATAGAAGACATTAAAGACAATAAAATAATACTGCAATCTGATAATTATACTACATCACAATTGGAATTTGTTATTATGGATATGGAAGGAAAAGAATTAATAAAAACTACAGCATTAGATATATATGATTCAATGTATTTGATAAAAAACGAAAAAAATAAAATGATATTACTCGATAAAGATTTAAAAACCATTTCTAAAGAATATGACAAAATAATTACTAACATGCAAATAGATTCAGATTATAATTTTAGTTCTTATTTAAATTAAATGAACAAAAAATAATGAAGGTAAATATAACAAAAAGAAAACTTCAATACGAAGTTTTCTTTTTAAATTCACTTTTTACGTTAAGAAAACATAATATATAGCAAATAAGAGTGAAAGGTGGTAAAAAAATGTCAGAGTACATAATCGAAGGAGGGAAAAAAGTAGAAGGAGAAGTAGTTATATCAGGTTCTAAAAATGCATCTTTACCAATTATTGCAGCAAGTATATTAAATAAAGGAAAAACAACTTTATATAACGTACCTAATATACACGATACACAAATGATGTTTGAAATTTTACGAAAATTAGGAGGAACTGTAACAAAAAAGAAGAATAAAGTAATTATAGATACAAGTAAAATTTGCAAATACGAAATACCAGAAGAGCTAATGAGACAAATGCGTTCATCTGTTATATTCGTAGGAGCATTGGTAGGAACTTATGGTAAAGTAACATTTTCTTATCCAGGAGGATGTGATATTGGAACCAGACCAATCGATTTACATTTAAAAGCCTTTGAAAAATTAGGAATAAATATTCACAAAAACTATGGAAATATTACCTGTAGTTGTGATAAAATAACAGGGGAAAAAATAAATTTAGATTTTCCAAGTGTAGGAGCAACTGAAAATGCTATTTTAGCAGCTTGTCTAGCAGATGGAGAAACCATTATAACAAATGCTGCAAGAGAACCAGAAATTATAGACTTACAAAATATATTAAATAAAATGGGAGCAAAAATACAAGGAGCAGGATCTGATATTATACAAATAGAAGGAGTAAAAAAACTAAAAGATGTAAGTTATAATATTATGCCAGATAGAATCGAAACAGGAACATTTTTGTGCATAGCAGCAATGACTGGTGGTAATATTTTAGTAAGAGGAATAGATTCAAATCATATTACGCCAGTTATCCATAAATTAGAAGAAATAGGATGTAATTTAAAAATTGAAAAAAGCATTATAGAACTAAAATCACCTAAAAAATTAAAAGCAGTTGATATAAAAACAATGCCATATCCACGGGTTTCCAACTGATATGCAATCAATATTTACAAGCTTACTTACAACAGCTAAAGGAACATCTATTATTGTAGAAAATTTATTTGAAAATAGATATAAATACACACAAGAATTAACTAGAATGGGTGCAAAAATAGAAGTAGAAGGAAAAACTGCAATAGTAAAAGGAGTAAGGAAGCTATATGGAACAACAGTAAAAGCAACTGATTTACGAGGAGGAGCAGCATTAGTAATGGCAGGAATAGCAGCAAAAGGTACAACAAAAGTAGAAAACATAGAATATATTTTAAGAGGATATGAAAAGTTTGAAGAAAAATTAAACAAATTAGGAGTAGAAATTAAAATGAATAAGAACTAGGGCAGCTTGTAAACGCCCTACTTCTTACAAATATATAATAATATTATTATTGGGCAAGGAGGGAATAAAATGGCAAAAAAAACGAAAAAAGCTAAAGATGTTAATTTATATTATATGAATGGACAAGCACAAAAAAACGTCAAAAACGCTAACAAACAAAAAATGAAAGAGCGAGAAAAAAGAATAAGAGAGCAAAATAAAGTAAAAAAAGAAGAAAGCTTTGATGAAGAAACAGAAGAAGTAATAAAAATGACTAACAAAAACAAAATAAAAAAAGATAAAGAGCAACGAAAAAAAATAGAAAAACAAGAACAAAAAAGAAAATCAAGAAATAAAAAAATAAAACTTGTCTTAAAAATAATAGTATTATTAGCAATATTAGGTGGAGTAATCACATTTGCCTTAGTATCTCCAATTTTTAACATTAAAGAAATACAAGTAATAAATAATGAAAATGTAAGTTCGGAAACCATTATTAGTTTATCTGAATTAAAAACAGAACAAAACATATTCAGATTTATAAGTTCAAATGTAATAGAAAAAATAAAATCTAATAGTTATATAGAAGATGTAAAAATACATAGAAGAATACCAAATATTGTAGAAATTGATGTAGAAGAAAGAAAACATGAATATAGTGTAGACTTCTTAGGACAATATGCATATATAAATCATCAAGGATATATATTAGAAATATCGGAAGATAGTAAACAAAAACCAATTATTTATGGAATTACAACAAAAGAAGAAGATGTAGTAATAGGCAAAAGATTATGTATAGAAGATTTAGAAAGACTAGAACAAGTTATAAAAATTATGAGTGTTTCAAAAGAATATAATTTAGATACAAAAATAACAAGCATTGATATAAGTGATAAAAATGAATATGTTGTGTATATGCAAGAAGAACAAAAAACAATATATTTAGGAGACAATAGCAATTTAAGCAACAAAATACTATATGTAAATGCAATTATAGAACAAGAAAAGGGAGTATCAGGAAAAATATATGCAAATGGCGATTTAAATAATGGATTTAATATTTATTTCCATTTTGATGTATAAAATAAGGAGGAGCAATAATGACAAACAAAAAATTAATAAGTATTGTTTTGGGATTTATGTGTTTTGCATTAACTTTAGCAATATTTGTGCAATTTAAAACAGTAACAGGCTCTAATTTAATTGCAGGGCAAAGTAATTCTCGGAGAAAATGAATTACGATCAGAAGTCTTAAGATATAAAGAAAGATATGACAATGTATATAAAGAATTAGAAAAAGCAGAAAAAGAATTAGAAGAAGAAAGACAAAACTCAACAGAAAATAATAGTGAATTAGAACAAAAGGAAGCACAAATTAAACAAGGAAATAAAATGATAGGAGCAACAGAAGTAACAGGACCAGGCGTAATAATAACATTAAATGATAGTAAATTAGATGCAAGTACAGTGTTAAATAGTAGTGACTTACTTATACATGATGGGGACATCTTAAGCATAATTAATGAATTAAAAAATGCAGGAGCAGAAGCTATTTCAATTAATGACCAAAGATTAGTACCAACAAGTAGTATAGTATGTGGTGGTAATATTATAGAAATTAATGGAGAAAAAATAGGTGCGCCATTTATTATCAAAGCAATCGGCTTACCTGAATTATTAGCAGGGTTATCTAGGCCAGGTGGGTATCTACAAATTTTAAAAGATGATACAATAGAAGTAGACTTAAAAACTTCAAATAAGATAACTATACCAAAATACTCTGGCGTTTTTGCTTATAAATATATGAGTAATTCAGAACAATAGTAATAGGAGGAAAAAATGAAAACAAACATAAAAAAAGGGAAAATTACCCTTACAATTGTAATTGGAATTGCTTGTTTTTCATTAGTTTGTGTAATGTGTATGCAATTTAAAATTGTAAATCAAACTAATATTACAGCAATCGAAAATATGAGAGAATCTGAACTAAGAACAGAACTTGCTAGTTGGAAAGCAAAATATGAAGAAACAGAAGAAAAATACCAAGAAACAAAAAGTATGATTGAAGAATACAAACAAAAGAAAGAATCAAATGAAGAAACAAATGAACTAGTAGAACAAGAACTAGAAAAGGTAAATATGTCCTTAGGAAAAACAGATGTAGAAGGAGAAGGAATAGAGGTAATTTTAAGAGAAACAGAAAACTCAGAGGTTGGGCAAATCAATGCAAGTGACTTATTGCAAATTGTAAATAGCTTAAAATTAGCAGGAGCAGAGGCAATTTCAATAAATGATGAAAGAGTTATAAATATGACAGATATCTTTACTATAAACAATACATTTATAAAAGTTAATGGGCAAAGAATATTAACACCATATATTATTAAAGCAATAGGAAATCAAACTTATTTAGAAAGTGGATTACTTGGAAATGGTGGCTATGTAGATGAACTAAAAAAACTAGGCCACGATATATCAATTGAAAAGATAAATCAATTAAAAATTTTAAAATACAGTGATGAAATAACAATTAAATATATGGAATAGGAGGAAATATATAATGGTAGTTATAGCAATTATAATAGGGTGCATATTAGGAGCAATGCTTGGAATGAATGTACCTATGATCTCATACACATATTCAACTTATTTAGCAATTGCAATAGTAGCAGCACTAGATTCAGTATTTGGAGGGATAACCTCTGTAATCAAAAAAAATTTTGATTTAAAGATATTCATAACAGGTTTTTTTGGAAATGCAATATTATCAATCTTATTAACAATATTAGGAGAAAAATTAAACTTAGATATTTACCTTGCAGCAATTATTGTATTTGTAGGAAGAATGTTCACAAATTTTGCTATAATAAGAAGATATTATGTGGATAAATGGTCATCAAAGTTTAAAGAGAAAAACAAAAAACCAGAAACCGTTACTGAAGAAAATAAATAATGATATTAATCTAAAAGAATTAAGTTAAAAGAATTAAGTTAAAATTGCTTGATTCTTTTTTATATTGATGCTCTATAAAAGTTTATTAAATATAGAATAAAATAAAACATTTATTACAAAATTATTACAAAAATATTACAAAAATATAACAAATCCTATTGACATTTGTCCAAAAATGTAATATATATACAGTTAGAAAAATTATTACTTGAAAATGGAGGAATTAACTTGGCGATTGGTGATGTCATTGTAGGTATAGACATAGGCACGAGTAAGGTTTGTACAGTTGTTGGAGAAGTTAACAATTTTGGGCAAATTGAGATAATATGTAGTACCTCATATAAATGTAATGGGCTAAAGAAAAGTAAAATAATAAATGAAGAAGAAATTGGTTTAAGTATTGCAAAAACAATAAAAGATGCCGAAGAAGAAACTAATCTAAAAATAAATTCAGCTTATGTAACAATTCCTGGAAAATATGTAACTATCGTACAAAATAGCATCACAAAAGAAGCAAAAGACCGATATGCAGGAATATCTGTAAAAGACGTACAAAGTGCTATTATGCAAGTGAAAGACATAGAAATTCCAGAAAATAAGACCTTAATTGATATCGTTCCAGATAAAATAACATTAGACAATGGAACAATTGTAACAGATCCAGTAGGAAGTTTAAGTTCAAGTTTTACAATAAGTGCACAAGTTATATTAGCATCTAAAGATTATGTAAGACAATTAAATAGCATATTTAGAAAAATAGGATTAGAAATAGATGGAATTGTACCAGTTACATTAGCAGAAAGAAACCTAATATTAGATAAAAATGAATTAAATGACAATGTAATGCTTTTAGATATAGGCGCAGGAAATACTGACATAGGAGTTTTCGAAGGAGCAAGTTTCATTTACACAAATTCTATACCATTAGGAGGAGACAATATAACAAACGATATAGCACTTGTGTTAAATATTTCTGAGGAAGAAGCTGACAAGCTAAAAAGACAATATGGGTTAGCATTAAGGTCATTTATAGATAATGATAATGAAATAACATTAAATACCTTTAAAGGTGACAGTAGAACAAAAACAATAAAAAGTTCAGAATTAATTGAAATAATAGAAGCAAGAATTGAAGAAATATTTTCTATTATTAATAAAGATATAATAAACCAAGGCATCAAGCAAAAAATAAACAATGTTATTCTAACTGGACAAGGAATTATTAATATAAACAAAAGTGATGTAGCAGGGAAAATTACTTTAAATATACCAGTAAAAATATCAACAGGAAGAGCAGTTAGTACAGTAAAACCTGCGTACAGAACAAGTTATTCGTTAGTAAGATATATAGCTGCAAGACCTTTTGCAAAAACAGTGGCAAGTAGTATTGATACAAAAAGTGATACAAATATCTTAAAAACAATAATGGAAAGAATCAAAGAATTCTTTTATTCATAAAAACGTTATTAATTTTAAAAATATAATAAAATAGTGGGGAGGAAAAACTAAATGATGGATTACAATGATGATAACAATAATATTACTATGATGGATGGAACAGCTACAATTAAGGTTATAGGTGTTGGAGGTGCTGGAAACAATGCTGTAAATAGAATGATAGAATCAGGAATAAAAGGCGTTGATTTCATATCAATAAACACAGATAGACAAGCTTTACAAGGTTCTAAAGCTAATACAAAAATCCAAATTGGAGAAAAAATAACAAGAGGACTAGGAGCAGGAGCAAATCCTGATATTGGTGCTCAAGCAGCAGAAGAAAGCAAATCAGAAATCGCAGAAATATTAAGAGGAGCAGATATGGCTTTCGTTACAGCTGGAATGGGTGGAGGAACAGGTACAGGAGCTGCACCAATAGTTGCTGCAACAGCAAAAGAAATGGGAATATTAACAATTGGTGTTGTTACAAAACCATTTACATTTGAAGGAAAGAAAAGACTTTCACAAGCAGAAAGAGGAATTGAAAGTTTAAAAGGAAAAGTAGATACATTAGTAGTAATACCAAATGATAAGCTATTACAAATAATTGATAGAAAAACATCTATTATCGAAGCCTTCAGAATGGCTGATGATGTATTAAGACAAGGTGTACAAGGTATTTCAGATTTAATTGCAATACCAGGACTTGTAAATTTAGACTTTGCAGATGTAAAAACTATTATGTTAGACCAAGGAATGGCACATATGGGAGTTGGTAGAGCATCAGGAGAAAATAGAGCAGAAGATGCTGCAAAAGAAGCAATTCAAAGCCCATTACTAGAAACATCAATCGAAGGAGCAAAAGGAGTTATTATTAACATTACAGGTGGTTCTAGTTTAGGATTACACGAAGTAAACACAGCTGCTGAGTTAGTACAAAGAAGTGTTGATCCAGAAGCAAACATTATCTTTGGTACAGTAACAGATGAAACAATGGATGATGAAATTCAAATTACAGTTATTGCAACAGGATTTGAAAAAAATGAACCAATCACAAGTATTGGTGTAGACAATATTGTATCAAAAACTTGGGAAAAGAAAATCAATTCTATACCAGCTAGTTCAGAAGTAAATCCACTACAAAATGATTTAGATATACCACCTTTCCTAAGAAATAAGAAAAAACAAAAATAAAAAAGTAGGAAATAATCGAAAAAGCTCGATTATTTCTTTTTTTTTACAATAAGAAAAGACAGTTTTTTTAAAATAAAAGAATTATAATATCATTGCAGGTGAAACTAATATGACTATTTATATTGATATTGTATTAATAGAAAATATAATAATGAATTATATTATTCTATTAGCAACAGGAATTGTATTAAAAGAAAAAATAAAAGCATTAAGATTATTTTTAGCAAGTTTATTAGGTGCAATATATTCTGTATTATCTTATTTTTTAACTTTACAATTATATAATAGTTTAATATTAAAAATAATATTATCAATCATAATTGTATATATATCATTTAATCCACAAAATATAAAAAGAATGTGGAAAGATATATTACTATTTTATCTAACATCATTTGTATTTGGAGGAGTAGCATTTGCTCTTATATATATAGTAAAGCCACAAGAAATTTTAATGAGAAATGGATTATTTTTAGGAATATATCCATTAAAAACAGTTTTACTAGGGGCAGTTGTTGCTTTTATAATAATTTTAGCAGCATTTACTATTGTAAAATCTAAGATTACCAAAAAGGATATGTTTTGCGAAATAGAAATAGAAATAAACAAAACTATAGTAAAAACAATTGCTATGATAGATACAGGAAATATGTTAAAAGAGCCAATTAGTAACACACCTGTAATAGTGGTAGAGCATACTCTTTTATATGAAAGTATGCCTAAAGAAATTTTAGATCATTTAGATGAATTGCTAGGAGGTGATTTTAATAATGTTCCAGAAGAAATAAGAGAGGAATATATATCAAAATTAAAATTAATCCCTTTTTCTTCTTTAGGAAAACAAAATGGTATGTTAATAGGAATTAAGGCACAATCTGTAAAAATAAAAAATCAAGATAAAGAAGAAACAAAAGAGGATATTATAATTGGAATATATAATAAATCACTAACTAAAAGAGGAGAATATAGAGCATTAATAGGAATAGAACTATTGTAAGGTGTTTTTTAACACCTATTCTCAAAAACAACAAAAGGAGAGTGAAACACAATGAAAATTTTTGAATTTTTAAAAAATGGCATAAATACTATTTGTGCAAAATATATAAATGAAAAAGATGAAATAGAATATCTTCCTATCTTTTATATTGCAGGAAGTCAAACACTTCCACCACCATTATCACCAGAAGAAGAAGCAGAACTAATAGAAGGATTAGATAAAGAAGATAATTTAGCAGTTAGGCAAAAACTAGTAGAAAGAAATTTAAGATTAGTAGTTTATATTGCTAAGAAGTTTGAAAATACAGGTATAGGAATAGAAGACTTAATATCAATAGGCACTATAGGATTAATGAAAGGAGTAAATACATTTAATTCAAATAAAAATATCAAACTTGCAACTTATGCTTCTAGGTGCATTGAAAACGAAATATTAATGTATTTACGAAAAAGTAATAAAACAAAAGGAGAAGTTTCAATCGACGAGCCATTAAATAAAGATGGAGATGGAAATGAGTTGTTACTCTCAGACATTTTAGGAACAGAAGCAGACATAACCTCAAGAAATTTAGAAGACGAAGTAGATAAAACACTTTTAAGAGCTTCTATTAATAAGTTGAATAGTAGAGAAAAAAATATAATGGAAATGAGATTTGGATTTAAAACAGGAAAAGAAAAAACCCAAAAAGAAGTAGCAGACGAACTTCGGAATTTCTCAAAGCTACATATCAAGATTAGAAAAAAAGATTATTAATAAAATGAAAAAAGAAATTTCTAGCAAAATAGGATAGACAAAATTATGTAAATGTGATATAATATTTACATAATTTTGTAACTGCAGTATTAGTTCCAAAGAATGGAGGAATTGTATGGAAGGGACAAAAGGACGGAGTTTCATAACACTAAAATCTAGTATGAAGAAAGGAGAATTTCGAGAGTTTCGCAAGAAAATTGCCGAAGAATATGCAAACTCAGCCTGTGAGTATGCACGGTCATATTTTTTAAAACAATATGGAATCAGTCAAGAGTGCTATTATCAAATTTTAAGCAGTGTTGTCATTGAAAATATCGTAAGTGATGAAACGGTAGAAAAAATGGAGTTAAAAGCACTTGCTAACCAAAAAACTCACGCTGTAAATGCTGGACTATCAACCAGAAAGCATTATAATAAGCTCAGACGTTTACGTCTTGAGAATATGGAGCTTTCTAAATTTGGTGATGAAGAAATAAAGCAAATAGCAACTAAATTTGCATATTCACCACTCAACAAAACGGAATTTGCTAAAGAAAACCAAATAGCAGTAAGAATTCTTTCTTTATTATTGGAAAAAGCAATTGTAGAGGTCATCATTGATGATGCGACTTATCAAGCAATACGAAAAAGAAGTTTCGATAGAGCTTCCGAAGGAAACAAAAAAACAGTAAGAAATTACTTTACTAACCTCGCAAGAAAACGAAATTCCAACAAGCAGAAACTGTTCTCAGACTGAGAACAGTTTCTTAATAAATATAAAAAAGCATAAAAAAACTGAATTTGGAAATACTAAAATTATCAAGTATTCCAAAGGAGGTTTTTCTTTTGTTAAACAATAAAGTAGAGATTTGTGGCGTAAATACATCAAAATTACCACTACTTAGCAAAAAAGAAAAAGAAGAACTATTTATAAAAATAAAACAAGGAGATAATGAAGCAAGAACGAAATTCATTAATGGAAATTTAAGATTAGTATTAAGTGTAATACAAAGATTTTATGGTAGAGGAGAATCAGCAGATGATTTATTTCAAGTAGGATGTGTAGGACTAATTAAAGCAATCGATAATTTTGACTTAAGCCAAAACGTACAATTTAGTACTTATGCTGTACCAATGATTATAGGAGAAGTAAAAAGATATTTAAGAGATAATAATAGTATAAGAGTTAGTAGATCAATAAGAGATTTAGCATACAAAGCAATTCAATTCAAAGAAAGATATATTAAAGAACATAGTAGAGAACCAAAAATAGAAGAAATAGCTAAAGAATTAGGAGTAGAAAAAGAAGAAATTGCATTTAGTTTTGATGCAATACAAGATCCAATATCTCTGCAAGAACCAGTATATAATGATGGAGCAGAAAGTATTTATGTTATGGATCAAGTAAAAGATAGTAAAAATACAGATGAGATGTGGACAGAAAAAATGGCAATAGAAGGTGCACTTCAAAAATTAAATGAAAAGGAAAGAATGATTATAGCAAAAAGGTTTTTTGATGGTAGAACACAAATGGAAGTGGCAGAGGAAATTGGAATTTCACAAGCACAAGTATCAAGATTAGAAAAAAGTGCAATTGGACATATTAAAAGGTTTTACAAGTAAGTATTGAAAAATTAAGAAATTATGCTATAATATAATATATATCCAAATGGTGTTGTATCTATTAATCATCAATGTATGAATGTTTTTACATTGCACAACTCAACAAGGAGGATGTTATATGGGAATTTTTATAGACCAAAAAGATTTAGAAGTGGCACTATTAGAAATGAAAGAGACTGGTGCAAAAGCTATTTCAATAAATCGGCAATTAACAGAAAAGTCGATTGATTGGTTACAAAATAATGGATACTATATAAAAGTATATGGTTTTATGAGTGTAATTGCAGGCTCACCAGAAGATTTTCCATCACCACAAGAAATAAAGGTGACGAAGGCACTAATGCTAAAAAAGATGTATGGATCTGCAGGGCAATGAATAAATTCCCAAAACTAAGAAGGAGAAACTACATAGTTTTTCCTTCTTAGCATATAATAAAGTTTCAAATTGAAAATAATAAAATTAAAATAAATATAGTATGAAACAATAAAATAAAACTTGAATATATATAATAGTAAAAAAACAAGAATGAGAGGAATGAAATGCAAGATAAAGGTTTAGATTTTAAACATAAAGAAGTAATTAACATCAATGATGGAAAAAGATTAGGATATGTTCAAGATGTATGTGCAGATTTAGAAACAGGCAAAATAACATCTATAATTGTGCCAGGAAGTAAT
>CANRFI010000032.1 GCA_947629855.1 uncultured Clostridia bacterium | reverse complement strand
AGTGGAGAAAAATAACATATATATAACAAAAAAAGTTAAGTATTTGCAAGATTTTTAGAGTTTTGCAAATGACTAATTTAAATTTTGAAAGGAGAAAAACAAAATGGAACCAATTGTTTTAAAAAACCCATTAATTAAACACAAACTATCAATAATAAGAGACAAAAAAACAGGAACTAAAGAATTTAGAGAAATTATAGGTGAAATTGCAACTTTTTTATGTTATGAGGCAATGTCAGATGCTAACTTAGAAGAAATTGAAATTGAAACACCAATTGGGAAAACTAAAGCGCAAAAATTAAATGAAAATAAATATGCATTTGTACCTATTTTAAGAGCAGGAACAGGAATGCTAGAAGGTCTAATAAATGTTATACCAAATGCAAAAATAGGTCATGTTGGGTTATATAGAGATGAAGAAACATTAAAACCAGTACGTTATTATTATAAAATGCCAAAAGACATTGCAAACAGAGAAGTAATTGTACTTGACCCAATGCTTGCAACAGGAGGATCTGCATCAGATACAATAACAATGCTAAAAGAAGATGGTGTTAAAAAGATAAAGTTTTTATGTATAATTTCTGCACCAGAAGGAATTAAAAAATTACAAGAATTGCATCCAGATGTACAAATTTATACAGCCGCAATTGATGAAAAATTAAATGACATTGGTTATATTGTACCAGGACTAGGAGATGCAGGAGATAGAATATTTGGAACAAAATAAAGCTTATAAAAAGCTCTGTCCCTTTAATAAATTGTTATTTTGGGGACGGAGCTTTTTGACAAAATTATTTATGCAAAATTATCTACAGTTATTGTTGTTTTGTTTTTCATTATTGTTATTGTTTTGATTGTTTTTATTATTATTTTTGTTATTGTTCTTATTATTTTTTTCTGACATTGAAATCCACCTCCAATTCAATTCTTAAAAATAGTTTAACCGATAAATTTCAAAATATACAGGTATAAATTTGTCTTTTTTTTACATTTGATATATAATGTTTTTAATAATAACAAAAATAAAAAAAACAAATATAATGATTTAGAGGTGTAAAAAATGAATTTTGAAAATCAGAAATTAAAAGAATTTAATGAATACATAAAATTCAGAAAAGTGGCTATTATAGGATTAGGTGTAAGTAATTTACCATTGATGGATTATCTATATGAAAAAAAAGCAAGAGTAACTGTTTTTGATGAAAGAGAAAATAAAAATATCCCAAGTAACATTATAGATAAAATAAATAATTATGGATTTGAATATTATTTTGAAAAAAATTGCTTAGAAAATTTAAATGGATTTGATTTAATTTTCCGTTCACCAAGTTGTTTGCCAACACGATATGAATTACAAAAAGAAGAAAATAGGGGAGCAATTATTACAACAGAGATTGAAATGTTAATGAAAATGTGCCCTTGTAGAATGATTGGAGTAACTGGTAGTGATGGAAAAACAACAACAACAAGCTTAATTTATAGTATTTTAAAAAAATCAGGGTATAATACTTATTTAGGTGGAAATATAGGAACACCTCTTTTTACAAAACTTCCTGAAATAAAACCAGAAGATATACTTGTTTTAGAATTAAGCAGTTTTCAATTGATGGGAATGGAAATCAGTCCTGATATTGCTATTATAACTAATATAACACCAAATCATTTAAATATTCATAAAGACTATAAAGAATATATAGATGCCAAAAAAAATATTTTTAAATATCAAAATGAAAATGGAATATTAGTTTTAAACTATGATAATGAAATAACTAGAAATTGCGAAAAGGAAGCAAATGGAAAAGTTATATTCTTTAGTAGTAAGCAAAAATTAGATAATGGATTTATTGTTGATGGAAAAGTAATAAAAGAGTGTGAAGATAGAATTAGGAAGCATATATTTAATGGAGAAGAAGCAATTTTGCGAGGAGAGCACAATTTAGAAAATATAGCAACAGCAATTGCTGCAACAAAGAACTTAGTATCTATTGAAGATGCAAAAGAAGCAATTAGAGAATTTAAACCAGTTGAACACAGAATTGAATTAGTCAAAGAGAAAAATGAAGTAAAATGGTATAATGATTCAGCAAGTTCTTCTCCTACAAGAACACTATCTCGGATTAAATGCATTTGATGAAGATATTATATTAATAGCTGGTGGGTATGATAAGAACTTAGATTATACACCACTTGCAAAACCAATTGTAGACAAAGTAAAAGCCTTAATATTAATAGGTCAAACTGCTGGAAAAATTTTCGAAGTTGTAAAAAATGAATTAGAAATTCAAAATAAAGATTTGCCAATTTATATGTGTGATAGTTTAGAAGAAACAGTTAAATTGGGAGAAAAGCTCTCAAAGTCAGGAGATGTAGTTTTGTTTTCTCCTGCTAGTGCAAGTTTTGATATGTTTAAAGATTTTGCAGACCGTGGACGTCAATTTAAAAATTTAGTAAATAAACTTTAAAAAAATAACCTTCTTAGTATTTTGTACATATAATATACAAAATATTAAGGAGGTTATAAATATGTATAACGATGAATCATACGAAGAATACATAAGGAGTATTTTGGGATATCCAAATTATAATAACAGTCATTTTGAAGAAGCACAGTATTATCCTGATAATTATCCAGATTATGGATTAAATTCAG
This sequence comes from uncultured Clostridia bacterium, assembly GCA_947629855.1. The sequence goes on along the minus strand of CANRFI010000032.1, from coordinate 9,584 downwards.
AATTAGAAGATTGCTACCCGGAAATTTATAAAGTAGTATATCCTATGGTTACAAAAGCGTGTAATATGAATGTAAAGCCTATAAATCCGGCATTAATTGATGAATTAACAGAAGAAATTTATAGTTCTATTGAAACAGAAAATGAAGTAAAAATCAATATAAATTTAACAAACCAAACATCCGCTTCATCAAATAACCGAAATAGTCCTAGTTCAAATAATAATGCAAAAAAAGAAGAAAAAAGGGGAGAAGATAGGCAATTTCGAAATAACTCTTTAAAAGACCTAATTAGAATATTATTAATTAGAGAATTATTAGGAAATCGTCCCAATAGACCAAATTATCCGAACCGCCCACCATTTGGCAGACCACCATTTGATAGACCACAATTTCCAGGTATGAGTGGGGGAAATAGACCACCAATAATGCCAAGAGATTTATATTAGCAAAAATTACCATTTTTTTGAGATTTTTCAAGAATATAAATTTTAATTTTACTAAAAATAAAATTGAGAAGTTTTGAAAGGTGGTATAAAGGTATGAAAGTTAAAGATTGTATGTGTAATGATGTATGTTGTGTCAACACAAATACAAATTTAAATCAAGTAGCAAAATTAATGGGACAAAACCATATTGGTTGTATTCCTGTTTGTAATGAAAATAATCAAATTTGTGGTATTGTAACAGATCGTGATATTTTACTTCGTGCTGTAGCTTGTGATAAAGATACAAAAACTTGTAAAGTAAGTGATATTATGACTTGTGATGTATGTACTTGTCAAGAAGATGAGGAAATGTCTAATGCACAAAATAAAATGTCTAAACACCAAATAAGAAGATTACCAGTATGTGATAATAATAATCAAGTAGTAGGAATTTTAACTATAGGAGATTTAACTCATTATGATACACAATTAGGAAAAGAACAAGTATGTAACACAATGGAAAATATATGTAATTGTAATAATAATCAAAATGCTGAGTAAAAATTCAAATTTATTAAATGAAGAACGGATAATATTCCGTTCTTTTACATACAATAGGTTTAGGAGGAAATAATGATTATTGATGTTAATTATTGGACAAGAGTTTTAAAAAATATATTGTATGTAGTACTTATTCTAGTGGGTTTATATATTGGATTAAAACTTTCTATTTTTTATATGCCATTTTTAATTGCTTTTATAATATCTCTTATTATTGAACCTATTATTAAATTTTTAATGAATAAAACTCATTTAACAAGAAGAAGTAGTTCTATTATTATTTTTATATTGGCGTCATTAATAATATTAGGTAGTATTCGGATGGATTTTAGTAACTTTATTTTCAGAATCCTCTAATTTATTGCAAAGTTTAAATGATTATTTTGATAAAGCATACATACAATTTCAAGCTTTTATCAGTCATTTTAATTTTGATAGAATTCATTTATCAAACGAAATATTAGAGGTTATCCAAAACTCTACTGGAAACTTTTTAGAAACAGCTTCCAATTGGCTTAGAGAAATTCTTACAGGACTAATTAATTTTATTACCAGTCTGCCATCTATTGCTATTTGCATAGGAATAACTGCTGTAGCTCTTTATTTTATTTGTGTAGATAAAATTTATATTTTAGATCAAATAGAACATCACTTGCCAAAGCTTTGGGTAAAAAAAATAGGAAATCATTTAAGAGATTTAATAAAAACTTTAGGAGGTTATTTAAAAGCAGAAGCCACCTTAATACTTGTATCATTTATAATTTCTTTAATAGGGCTATATATTCTTCAATTTATGGGATTTAATGTACCATATCCATTATTAATTGCTTTATTTATTGGGTTTGTAGATGCTCTTCCAATTCTTCGGCTCAGGAACAGTTATGATACCTTGGGCAATTATTTCTGCAATTAATGGAGATATTAATTTAGGAATTGCAATTATTATATTACTAATTATTATGTCAGTTGCAAGACAATTACTAGAACCAAAATTAGTTAGTAAACATATTGGCGTTCATCCAATTTTTACGTTAGTTGCAATGTATACGGGATTTCAATTTATTGGAATTATAGGCTTGTTAATTGGACCAATTATTTTAATTGTATTTAAAAACATTTTTGCAAGTTTAATAGAGCAAGGAGTATTTAAAACTATTTTTGATAAAAAATAGGATTTGCAATTTTATGTAAAATGTGGTAAAATTAGTATTGATGGTTACCTTTGATGGAAATGCCATCCGATAATTCGGAGGCATGCCTCCGAATGAGTATTAAAAATTATAAAAAAATCATAGGAGGTATTAAAAAATGCTAGTAACAGAAAAAGAGGAAAAATTGATTCGGGAGTTAAAAGAATTCAACAAAGATTTATTATCAACTGTTGAAAAACTCGAAATCGGCATCTCTTTGGCAGAGAAAATGCTTAAAAATGAGGAGAAGCTAAAAAAAGCATCAGAGCTTTTAACCATAATAGAAGCTCTAATTGAAAGTTTCACGATTGGTATAACGGTATCAAAGCCGGAAAGCATCTACCAGATAAAATTTATGTTTCAGCTTAATGTATATGAGAGAAGAGAAACTGCAGTCACCGAAAAAACCTTTTTAGCGATTGTCGTAATGTACATGGAAAAAATGAACTTCCTCCTCAGGGGGTTCAAGGAACTAACTGACTACTCTCCATTTTCCGAAAGTGAAAAGTTACTAAGCAGAATAGTTATGGAGTATGTAAACTCCTAACGAATTTTGCCAAAAAAAACGCCTGCCGCAGTGTGGTAGGCGTTTTTTACTTATTCCCACTCAATTGTTGCTGGAGGCTTAGAAGTAATATCATAAACAACACGATTTACATGTTTTACTTCATTTACTATTCGTGAAGATACTTTTTCTAATATTTCATATGGTATTTTACTCCAAACACCTGTCATAAAATCAGTTGTCTCAACTGCACGAAGTGCAATGGTGTAATCATAAGTTCTTTCGTCTCCCATAACACCAACTGATTTTAAATTAGTTAATACTGCAAAGTATTGATTAATAGTTTTATGAAGACCACTATTTGCAATTTCTTCTCTAAAAATACTATCTGCTTCTTTTAAAATTTCTAATTTATCATCTGTAATTTCTCCAATAATTCTAATAGCAAGTCCTGGACCTGGGAAAGGTTGTCTATATACTAAATTTTCAGGAATACCTAATTCTAAGCCAGTTTTTCGTACTTCATCTTTAAATAAATCTCTTAAAGGTTCTACAATTTCTTTAAAATCTACATAGTCAGGTAATCCTCCTACATTATGATGACTCTTAATAACAGAAGCTTTTCCAAATCCACTTTCAATTACATCTGGGTAGATTGTACCTTGAACTAAGAAATCTACTGTACCAATTTTTTTTGCTTCTTCTTCAAATACACGTATAAATTCTTCACCAATTATTTTCCTTTTTTTCTCAGGATCTGTAACTCCTGCAAGTTTTGTTAAAAATCTTTCTTTTGCATTTACTCTAATTAAATTAATATCAAATTGTTCTTTAAATACTTTTTCTACTTCATCTCCTTCATTTTTTCGAAGTAGACCGTGATCTACAAATATACAGCTTAAGTTTTTTCCAATTGCTTTAGAAAGAAGAACAGCTGCAACAGAAGAATCTACACCACCAGATAAAGCACATAAAGCTTTTTTATTTCCAATTTTATCTTTTAATTTTTTTATACTTTCTTGGGTGAAAGAACTTATAACCCAATCTCCTGTGCAATTACAAATATTAAATAAAAAGTTTTTAATTACCTGTATTCCATTTACAGAATTATTTACTTCTGGATGAAATTGAATTCCATATAATTTTTTCTCATTATTTTCCATAGCAGCGTTTGGACAAGAAGAAGTTGAAGCAATATTTTTAAAACCTTCTGGAACTTTTTCAACAAAATCAGTATGACTCATCAAAAATCCATTTTCTTCTCCAAATCCTTGTAAAAGTAGCGAAGAATTGTCGATTGAAACATTAGTTGTTCCATATTCTCTTTTATTTGCTTTTGCAACAATTCCACCTAAAACATTTGTCATAAGTTGCATTCCATAGCAAATACCAAGAATAGGAATATTAAGGCTAAAAATTTTTTCATCACATTTAGGTGAGTCTATTCCATAAACACTTGATGGACCTCCAGTGAATATAATTCCTTTTGGATTTTTTTCTTTAATTTTTTCAATTGAAATTGAATAAGGCACAACTTCAGAATAAACGTTACATTCTCTTACTCTTCTTGCGATTAATTGATTGTATTGACCGCCAAAGTCTAATATTAAAATCAATTCATTTTTCATAATTTACCTCCGCAATAAATTTGTTTTATTTTATCATAACTGACATAAAAAGTAAAGAAATATAAAAATTCGCTTTATCTTTATGGAAATATATGGTATAATATAATATAAGTTAAATAAAAGGAGGTTTTCTATGGAATTAAAATATAAAAACTTATCTTTAACATTAAACGAAGACATAGAAAATTTAAAAAGAGAAATTGAAGAACTAGAAAAATTAGATGAATTAATTAGACAATCTGCTGATTATTATTTGTTAAATGGAAAAACACAGTTGATTGGTAAAGAAAATTTGAGTATTGCACGTGATAGAAGACAACATACTGAAAACACATCAGTAATTGCTAAAAGAACTATAAGACTATTATATGAAACTGCAGTAGATGATGAAATAAAAGAAACAGAAATTTATAAGCTAAATTTACAAAGAGAATTATTGTATGCACAAATTATAGCTGAAGCACACGACTTAGGTCATACACCATTTGGACACCTTGGAGAAAGAGTTTTAAATAGATGTTTTCAACAAGCGGATTTAACACAAAATGATTTAAATAGAATTTTAACAAAAAGAAAAGAAATGTTTGGTGAAAATTATGAAATAAATCAAGGACATAATGAAACATTTAGAGGAAGTATTAGTTTTGAACACAATGAACAAAGTGCAAAATTATTATATGACCTAGTTAAATATTCTGATATTGATGAAAATATAGTAAATGTCAATAGAATTATACAAGGTATTTTATCACATAGTACCAGTAGAGTAACGGAAGAAAATATTCCAAATGATTTAGTAATTCAAACAATCAGGCAATCAGATAAAATTGACTATGTAAATGGTGATATAGACGAAGCAGCAGAAATTATTAATATTGAATCAATACATAATTCTCAACTTGTAGAATTTATTAAAATGTCTAGACAAGAAAGAATTAAATCTATTGTACAAAAACTGGTAGATGAGACAACAGAAAAAGGTTGTATAGATGATGATATGGAAGGAATGAGAGAAGTAAATCAAATAAAGAAAATATACCAACCTATTTTATTTACAATGGATGTAGATGGTAAAATGGGATTACTTACTGGAGAAAACGTAGAAAGAATTACTTTGATGTTAACTAGATTATATAGCTATTATAAAGATCATCCAGAAAAAATTCCATACAAATCTTCATATACTACAATACCTATTAACAAATCAAAAGCTTCTAAAAGAATATTGTTAAAAAGAAGCGATTTAAGAGAAGAGATTACAACAGAAGAAAAAGTTATCAATTTACTTGTAAGATATGACAATGCAAAGGTAGAAAAAAAATATAAAAGCCTTGTAATAGAAAGAATTATGAATGGGAAAGGATATGGTATAGAGCCAATTACAAAAGAAGAAATAGAAGAGGTAAAACTAAATTATTATTTACAAAGGGTAAGAATGGAAAAAGTAAGACAAGAATTAGATGGAATGGAACATTCAGAAACTGAGTGTGAAGAATCATTAAGACTTTTTATTACGAGATTAATAGAAAATGCTTTAACACAAAAAGGTAGAGATAGGATGGCAGAAGTAAGAAAATCTCATGAAGAAGAAAATAAAGATGATGAAAAATTTGTAAAATTAAGAGATTTTTATGATGAAAATCCTTCTGAAAGACTTATATTACAACAAAAAAAGGCAGAACCAATTATGCAGAAATTGAAAGATGACTGGAATATAGATGAACCAAGATAAATAATTAAAAGAGTACTTTTAGTACTCTTTTAAATTACTCCACTTGTAGGAATATAACTTTCATCAGGAGGATAAACTAATTCTTCATTTGGTTTATTAGTATTTTTTATTTCTGTAACTTTAATAATTGGCATATCACCGTGATAATCGCCTTTTGTTATAGTTCCTGTTATTTCAACCCAAGTATTATCTTTAAAATCTTTACTTTTTTCACATTCACATAAAAAGCCAACTACAACAGTTTGTAAATTAGATGAAATTACCATATTTCTGGCAAGAACGAATTGATTTTCATTGAAGTCTATCATACGGTAGATATAGCCTGTAAAATTAATTTTAATTCCAACATAATTGTCAATATTATCATGAACACTTTTTAGAACATTAGTATAGTTACTTGCTGTAATTTTAGAAACTGAATTTTGTGGCATACAACTAGAAGTTTCAGGATTATTTTTTGCTCCAGTAAAAATTTTAAAACTTACTATACCAACAATTATAATCACTAATAAAACAATCCCAATAAAAAAATATTTAAAGGTTTTACTACCATTAATTTTAACATTATAAATAAACATATATAATTTACCTCACATAATTCATTGATTTTATTAAATTATATGTATGTCTTTGTGAAATATGAAAAAACTATTAAAACAAATATCTAAAGAGCATTATTTTTTTCTTAAAATCTCTTGCTAAAAAGCAATTTTAATGATATAGTAACAAAGTATAAATATAAAAACTTAGGAGGATTGAATTCAAAATGAGTATATTCAATAAAATATTTAAGTCATATAGTGAAAAAGAAGTAAAAAGAATTATGGCTACAGTAGAAAAAATCAACGCTTTAGAGGAAGAAATTGCAAAATTAAGTGATAGTGAATTAAGAGAAAAAACAAATTATTTTAAGAAGGAATTAGAAAATGGTAAAACATTAGATGACATTTTACCAGAAGCATTTGCAGTTGTTAGAGAGACCTCAAAAAGAGTTTTAGGAATGAGACATTTTGATGTTCAGTTAATTGGTGGAATTATATTACATCAAGGTAGAATAGCTGAAATGAAAACAGGAGAAGGAAAAACTTTAGTTGCTACTTTACCTGTATATTTAAATGCGCTTGAAGGAAAAGGAGTTCACGTTATTACAGTAAATGATTACTTAGCAAAAAGAGACAGTGAATGGATGGGAAAAATTTATAAATTTTTAGGCTTATCTGTTGGATTAGTTATAAATGGAATGAATCCAAAAGAAAAACAAGAAGCTTATCATTCAGATGTTACTTATGGTACAAATAATGAATTTGGATTTGACTACTTAAGAGATAATATGGTTATTTATAAAGACCAATTAGTTCAAAGGGGCCTTCATTATGCTATTGTTGACGAAATTGATAGTATATTAATAGATGAAGCTCGTACTCCACTTATTATTTCTGGTAGATCAAATGAATCTTCTGATTTATATAAAAAAGCAAATGATTTTGTAAAAAGATTAACTCCAAAAGTAATTGTAGAAGAAGATGTAAAAGATTTTGATCAAGCAGAGGATAATGAAAAATATGATTATATTGTAGACTTAAAAGCAAAATCAGCTTCTTTAACGCAAAAAGGTATCAAAAAAGCTGAAGAACATTTTAACTTAGAAAACTTTAACGATTTAGAGAATTCTACTTTAGTACATCACGTTAATCAAGCCTTAAGAGCATATGGTGTTATGAAAAAAGATATTGATTACATTGTAAAAGATGGAGAAGTATTAATTGTTGATGAATTTACAGGACGTATTATGTATGGAAGACGTTATAATAATGGATTACATCAAGCAATTGAAGCAAAAGAGAATGTAAAAATTGCAGATGAATCAAAGACACTTGCAACAATTACTTTCCAAAACTTCTTTAGAATGTATGATAAATTATCTGGTATGACTGGTACTGCTATGACAGAAGCAGGAGAATTTGAGGAGATTTATAATTTAGATGTTATTGAAATCCCAACAAATAAACCAATGATTCGTAAAGATGAAAATGATGTAATATACAAAAATGAAAATGCAAAATATAGAGCAATTGTAGAAAGTATTAAAAAGAGTAATGAAAAAGGTCAACCAGTCTTAGTAGGTACAGTATCAATTGAAAAATCAGAAAAATTAAGTAGTTTATTAAAACGTGAAGGCATTAAACATGAGGTATTAAATGCTAAATATCACGAAAAAGAAGCTGAGATTGTAGCACAAGCAGGTAAATTTGGTGCAGTAACAATTGCAACAAATATGGCAGGTCGTGGTACTGATATTATGCTTGGAGGAAATAGTGAATTTTTAGCAAAAGAAGAAATGAGAAAAAATAAAATGTCTGCTGAATTAATTAAAGAAGCTGATACTTATTATGAAACAGATGATCAAGATATTTTAAAAGCTAGAGAAGAATTTAAAAGTTTAGTTAAGAAATATGATGAACAAATCAAAGAAGAAAAAGAAAAAGTAATTGAAGCAGGTGGCTTAAAGATTATTGGTACAGAAAGACACGAATCTAGAAGAATTGATAACCAATTACGTGGACGTTCTGGACGTCAAGGAGATATAGGTGAATCTAAATTTTATATAGGATTAGATGATGACTTAATGAAAATATTTGGTGGTGATGCAATTACTAAAGTATACAACACTTTAGGTGCAGACGAAAATATGCCAATTGAATCTAGAATTATATCAAATGCAGTAGAAAATGCTCAAAAGAAAGTAGAAGGAAGAAACTTTAGTATTCGTAAAAACGTTTTAAAATATGACGATGTTATGAATACACAAAGAGAAATTATTTACAAACAAAGAAGAGAAGTTTTAGATGGAGAAAATATCCATGATAATATTATAAGTATGATTGAATTTGTTGCTGAAAATATTGTTCAAATGTTTATAGACCCAGAAACTTCTGAACTAAATATAGAACCTTTAAATGCAGAAATAAACGGAATTTTTGGAATAGATATGTTAGAGTATATTCAAAACAATAAAAACGATGCTGTTTCAATTTCCGAAGAATTAAAGAAAAAAGCAATGGAAATTTATAATTCAAAAGAACAAGAAATTGGTTCAGATCAAATGAGAGAACTTGAAAGAGTTGTAATGCTTAAAGTTGTTGACGAGAAATGGATGAACCATATTGACAGTATGGATGAACTAAAAAATGGTATTGGATTAAGGGCATATGGTCAAAAAGATCCAGTTGTTCAATATCGTTTAGAAGGTTTTGATATGTTTGAAGAAATGGTAAATGACATTAAATATGACGTAACAAAAATTTTAATGCATATTAGACAACAAGGAGAAGCAAAAAGACAAGAAACTGTAAAAATTACTGGTGCAGCATTAGAAGCAATTCACAGTGTAGATGGGGGAGCTAAAATAGGAACAGATATTGATAGGACTGTTCGTAATGAAGGACCAAAAATTGGTAGAAATGACCCTTGTCCATGTGGAAGTGGGAAGAAATACAAGAACTGTTGTGGAAAAAACGCATAAATAAAGGGTTTGCAGATTTT
>CANRFI010000031.1 GCA_947629855.1 uncultured Clostridia bacterium | reverse complement strand
ATATATTTATTGTAATTGTTTTAGTAAATTTTCTGTTATCATTGTATTCTAATTGGTTTGAATGAATTTGTGCATAATATAATAACATTTTATTTTGAATATAATATCCATCTATAAACTGAATTCCTATATTTAATTCTTCTTGATTTTCTAATTTTATTCTCATATCAGCTATGCCAAAGTTTTCTTCTGATGGTAAATAATTAGATTTGGATTCTAAATATGGATTTAATTTGATTTCTTTAATTTTTATTTCTAAGAATGTTTCTATGAAATCTTGTAAAACATCTAAATTGTCTTTTGAATTTAAAATTTTTCGTAATACCCTATTACTTTTTGATATAAACTTTCTATTCATAATTTTATTTTAGTGCACTAATGCCTTGCCTCCTTATATGATTTTAAAATTATATAATTTATTAAAAGTATAAGTTCTATATTACGATTTTGTCAAGACATTTTCTTCAATTTTTCTCACTTTTCATCGCAAATTTCGACATTTTATGAGTTAACTGTAATTAAAATAATTTAAAAATACTGCTAAAAAATAGCAGTATTTTTGAATTATTTTATTTTGCAGAAATGTAATAACCTACGCCTCTTTTGGTAATTAATATTTTAGGCATAGAAGTATCTCGTTCTATCTTTTCCCTTATTCTTCTAACTGTAACATCAACAGTTCTAATGTCTCCAAAATATTCGTATCCCCAAACTTTTTCTAATAATGTTTCTCTTGTTACAACTTGACCTGGTTGAGATGATAAGAATTTTAAAACTTCAAATTCTCTTAATGTTAAATCTATTATTTCTCCCCTAACTTTTACTTCAAATTTGTCTAAATCTAATTCTAATTCACCAACAACAATTTTACTATCTTTCTTTTGGTTATTACTATCTGATTCAGTTATTAGTAAATCGGAATTTACATCTACTTTTCTTAAGTTAGCTTTTACCCTTGCTACAAGTTCTCTTACACTAAATGGTTTTGTTATATAATCATCTGCACCTAATTCTAAACCTAAAATTTTATCAATCTCACCATCTTTAGCTGTTAACATTATAATTGGTACATTTAAAGAATTTTTTATCCTTTTACATACAGATAAACCATCTAATTTAGGTAACATTATATCTAATAATATTAAATCTGGTTTTTGTTCTAAGGCTATATTAACAGCACTAATACCATCTGATGCTTCAATTGTATTATAACCTTCCTTTTTTAAATTATAAACTAATATATCAACAATTGGTGGTTCATCATCAACAATTAAAATTGTTTTTGCATCTTTATATGTTTCTTCTTCCACAAAAATACCGCCTTTCTATCATAGCTTTATTTTTATATCATATTTATATCATATTTGAATTTATTATACAAGTTTTTTTTATATTTTTCTTATTTTTAATTTCCAATTGGTGCATAGTTATCTGTTACGATTTCTTTATCAGATGAAAAATTTGTTAATTCTGTGTCTAGTAACTCTTGATATTGCTGATATTTTATATTATCTATATTATCTTTTCCTTTTATTCCTACTAATATAAGATTTTGTTCTTCATATTGTTCCCTTTGAGGTAATACTTGATAAACTTTTACTTCATCAAATATAGCTTTATAAGTACTGTACTCATATTTAATAAAATTTGATTTGTCTCCTTCAATTGAAGATATGATATTTGTAATTACAACTCCATTGTCATTTAATATATTTTTAGCATTTTTCATTGCTTCATAAGTTGTAAGTTCAAAAGGTGCATTTAATCCTTTAAATGCATCAATTAAAATGCAATCATATTTATTTTTAGTATAATTTAAGAAACTTCTACCATCTTGATGATATATTTTTAATCTTGGATTGTTAATATCTAAATTAAATTGTCTTGTAGCTATTTGAGTCATTTTAGGATCAATTTCTGAAACATCAATGTTTTTATCTGGATACTTTTTTAAATAATATGTTGGATAAGTATAAGCTGCTCCTCCAATTAATAATACATTTTTTGCATCTTTTTCAAAATAGTCAAATAAATCATAATAATATAAATATCTTGAACCCATTTCTCCTGTTTCTTGATTAATATATGACTCTAGACCTGTATCAACTTGTAACGTTTTATAAGAAACTTTTTCTCCTTCTACTTGCTTTACCCATATTCTACTATATTCAGAGTCTACATCTTCTATAATATCTGCATTATTTTTACTAAATATTACTTTCCCTAGAAAATTAATTCCTATTAAACTAATTCCTAAAATAATTATCATTAAAAAATATTTTTTTGATTTGTTTTCAAATAACAATACAGACAATAATAATAATATCAATGTAATACTTAAAATTATTGTTCTTACTCCTAAATTTGGTATTAATAAAAATCCTGATACGAAAGTTCCTACAATACTTCCTATTGTAGATAATGATGATACTTTTCCTGATAATTTTCCAATTTCTTCTGGCTTTTTATCTTTTAATTTTACTGCATAAGGTGATACTGTAGCTAAAACAAAACTTGGTAATCCAAAGATAATAGCTGAAGTTATGAAGGCTATTAATACTAAATTTTGAGAAATTTCAGAGAAATTTTTAACAAAAACCGCTTCTAAAATTGGTATACAACTTGTAAATATTGCACCCAATAAAATTAGAGTTGATAATCTATTAACATTTGGATCTTTATCTGCTAATTTTCCTCCTATCCAATAGCCAATACTCATACTTGTTAGCATTACACCAATAATAGTTGTCCATATTAGATTAGAACTTCCTACATATGGAGACAGTACCCTTGCTGCAACAAGTTCTAATGCCATATCAAGTGCACCACATAAAAATACTGTTATTTCGATTTTATATTTTTTCATACTTACCTCTATTTTTTTAATTCAATATGTACATCATCTAATTGTTCTTTTGTAACTTTTGATGGAGCATTCATAAGTAAGTCTCTTGCCCTTTTATTTTTTGGAAATGCTATAATTTCTCTTATGTTTTGTGAATCTGTAATTAGCATAATCATTCTATCTACTCCTGGAGCTGCTCCTGCATGTGGTGGTGTACCATATTGGAAAGCATTATATAATGCTCCAAATCGATTTTTTACATCTTCTTCTGAATATCCTGCAATTTCAAATGCTTTTACCATAATCTCTGGACTATGGTTTCTCACTGCTCCAGATGCCATTTCATATCCATTACATACTAAATCATACTGATATGCAAGAATTTCAAGTGGATTTTTATTTTGAAGTGCCTCTAATCCACCTTGTGGCATTGAAAATGGATTGTGGCTAAAGTCTATTGTTCCCTCATCTGACAACTCATACATAGGAAAATCTACTATAAAACAGAATTTGTATACGCCTTTTTCTATCAAATCTAATTTCTTTCCTAATTCAATTCTAACTAATCCAGATATTTTTTGTGCTTTTTCAAGTTCATCTGCTATGAAAAATATAGCTGAATTACTACTTAATCCATAGTTATTCTCTAATTGCCTTTTTATATCTTCTGTTATAAATTTAGAAATTCCTCCTGTTAATTCACCTGAATTTTCACATTTTGCCCACGCTAAACCTTTTGCTCCTACTTCTGTACTTGTTGCAAATTCAGTCATTTTATCAAAGAATTTTCTTCCTTGTTCTGCTCCATTTGGAATAACAATTGCCTTAATTGTTTTATTTTTAAATGCTTTAAATTCTGATTTTTTAAATACTTCAGTTACATCTTGAATAATAAGTGGATTTCTTAAATCTGGTTTATCAATTCCGTATTTCTCCATTGCTTCTTTATAAGGTATTCTTGCAAATGGGCCTTCTTCTACTTTCCAATTTGTAAATTTTTTAAAAGTATATGGTACAACATCTTCCATTACTTTAAATACATCTTCTTGAGTGCTAAATGCCATTTCAAAGTCTAATTGATAAAATTCTCCTGGTGCACGGTCAGCTCTTGGATCTTCATCTCTGAAACAAGGTGCAATTTGATAATATTTATTAAACCCTGCTACCATTAACAATTGTTTAAATTGTTGAGGTGCCTGTGGAAGAGCATAAAATTCCCCTGGATTTAATCTACTTGGTACTAGGTAATCTCTTGCCCCTTCTGGAGAAGAATTAGCAAGTATTGGTGTTTGAATTTCTGTGAATCCTAATTCATCCATTCTATCTCTTAAAGTTTTTAATATTTTTGAACGAAGCAAGATATTATTGTGTAATTTTTCGTTTCTTAAATCTAAAAATCTGTATTCTAGTCTTAAATCTTCTCTTACTTCTTGATTTGTGTTTATTTCAAATGGAAGTATATTTTTACATTTTCCAAGTATTTCTATTTTAGTTGCAATTACTTCAATATCTCCTGTCTTCATATTTGGATTTTTATTGCTTCTTTCCACAACTTTTCCGCAAAATGTGGATACAACTTTCACTATTTAATTCTTTCACTTGTTCTTGCAATTTTTCATCTTGGACAACTATTTGTGTAATTCCACTTTCATCTCTTAAATCTATAAATATCATACCACCTAAATTTCTAATTTTTTGAATCCAACCTGATAATTCTACTGTTTCTTCTACATTCTTTAAATTTAGTTCTCCACACGTTTTTGTTCTATACATATTCTTTCCCCCATCTAGTTTTATCTTTCCTTATATTACCATAAATTCTAGTATTTTTCAACGTTTTTTATAATTAATTTTATTTTATATCTTGCAGTTTTTTTTCTTTCGTGCTATGATAATTTATAGTAAGCAAAGGAGTATAATATGAATAATGAAATTGATTTTTATGACAATAGAAATCTAAAGTCTTATAACCTAGATGAAAATATGCGTTATCAATTAAATATGCTAGATAGCTTAGATGTATTTACAAGAAAACATTGTGAAAATGTTGCAAGCTTAACTTGTAGACTTTGTGAACACTTGCACTGTAACAAAGGATTTACAGAATACTGTACTATTTGTGCCTATTTACACGATATTGGTAAACTTTTCATTCCATCTAATATTCTTCAAAAACCCGGAAAATTAACAGATGAAGAATATGAAGTTATGAAAACACATACTACACTAGGATATAATATGTGTATGAAAGACTTAAAATTAAGACCTTATGCAGCAGGTGCTTTGTATCATCATGAAGCTTTAAATGGAACTGGATATCCTCAAGGATTAACAAAAAAGGATATTCCTTACGAAGGTCAAATTATTCGTGTTGCCGATGAATATGATGCTATTGTTAGTAAAAGGCAATACAAATCACATATAGGAATTTCTGATACATTAAAAATTCTAATTGAAAATACTCATCCAACTGAAGAATTCAAAAAATCAAGTGCCCTTAATAAAATTGCCATAGACACTCATCTAGGTAAAAACAATGCTATTATTGTAAAAACTTTATTTAAAGTAGTAATTGAAGATATTGAATATGAAATTTATGCTACTCAGAAATACGTTAAAGAGCTTATGTCAGAATTAGAACGATTTAAGGAAATTTTAAAATATAAAGAAAAAATGGAAAAATCTAAAAAAGAAAAAGATAAAAATTACTATTTAGAAGGAATGAAAATGCTATTAAGAGAAAATGAAACACTTGATAATTATATGGATATGTATGAGCAATATAAGAATGCTTATGAAAAAAGAAAAGCAATTATAGATAATCTTTATAATGAAATTAAAATTATAAAAAAATTAAAAGTATAAATTTTAAAAGGTTGCAAAATTTTATATGCAACCTTTTATTTTTTATTCATCTAGCCCAAAGCTTATTCCTAAAGCGTTATTTACTTGATCAATTATTTTTTCATCATCAATATGACCTATTCTTTCTTTTAATCTACTTTTATCTATAGTTCTTATTTGTTCTGCAAGTACTACTGAATTACTTTTTAATCCACAAGAGTTTGAGTCAATTTCTATATGTGTTGGTAATTTATTTTTTCCTGTTTGAGAAGTTATTGCTGCTGCAATTACAGTAGGACTATATTTATTACCTAAGTCATTTTGTATAATAAGAACTGGCCTAATACCGCCTTGTTCTGAACCAACTACTGGACTTAAATCTGCATAAAACATATCTCCTCTTTTGATTTGCATATCATTCACTCCCAATTATTGCTGTATTGTCAAGTACATTTCATGCTATTTTAAATATAATTTATTTTATATTTATCTCATTATATGATATGTAAACCTCGGTTTTTTTGTTCATATCTTTGATTTCTAGTTTAATTGGTTTTTTAGTTGTTATATCCACATATAGTATTTTCTCTTTTCCTTCTTTTTCTGTTTGCATAATAATTTGATTTTCTTCTTCTTTCCAATTTGACTTTTCATTTTCTTTATACTCTGTTATAAAACTAATTAAATCTAAAATATTATCAGTTACATATTCATAGTTTTCATAAATAGAACTAAGACTCAAATTGGTATTTTCTACTTTTAATTGATTATTAGTTTTTGTAATTTTAATTCCAGAAATATTATTAGGTTCTAGTATTTCTTGTGAAGACTCATTTGAATTTTTGTATTTTTGCCTTATAATATATTTGTTTGTATTCTTATTACTATTTACTTCTACTTCTATTGTTGCCTCATAATTACTAATATTTAAAATATAATCTATGATTTCTTGACTATTAGTATTGTTACCAATTTTTGAATTTTTAGACATATTTGTTTTAAAAAATATTAAAAATATAATTCCTATCGCAATTAATATAAATAAAAAAATAAATACGGCATTTTTTTTCAAAGTTTTAGCCTCCTTAAAATAAATCCATTATCATTTTATTTTAAAGAGTTTTAAAATATTCTTCAATTTTAGTAGTTAGTTCTTCTTTTAATTCTATTTTATTTATTTCATTTCTAAATTCACTAGAATTTTTTAAATTTTTTGTGTACCAGCTAATATGTTTTCTTAGCTCTTTAATAGCTATTTCTTCTCCTTTTTCTTGTACAGCTAAGTCAATATGTTTTTTTATTGTGTCTAATTTCTCTTGATTTGTTGGTTCAGGAAATCTTGTTCCTGTTTCTAAAAAATACTTGATTCTTTTAAATATCCACGGATTTCCAAAGCTTCCTCTACCAATCATAATACCATCTACACCAGTTTTTTCAAACATTTTTAAAGCTGATTCTTCATCTACTATATCTCCATTTCCAATTACAGGTATTTTTACTGCTTGTTTTACTTGTTTTATAATTTCTAAATCTGATTTTCCAGAATAAAATTCTGACCTTGTCCTCCCGTGTATTGTAATTGCTGAAACCCCAGCATCTTCTGCAATTTTTGCAATTTCAACTGCTACTATGTGTTCTTTATCCCATCCTTTTCTAAATTTTAATGTTACTGGAACTTTAGAATTATTTACAACTGCTTTTATTATCTTTTCTGCTTTTTTTAAATCTAATAAAAGCTTACTACCATCTCCATTTTTTACAACTTTTGGAGCAGGACATCCCATATTAATGTCCACAATATCTGCCATTTTACTTATATATTTTGCAGCATAAGAAATCGTTTCTTCATCACTTCCGAAAATTTGCATACTAATTGGCCTTTTTTCTCCTTGAACATTGAGCAATCTCCTTGTTTTAATATCATTATGAAAAATTGCTCTTGAACTTGCCATTTCTGTGCAAACTAATCCTGCTCCGAATTCTTTGCATATAATTCGAAAAGGCTGGTTCGTTACACCAGCCATTGGAGCCAATATTAAATTATTTTCTAATTCTACATTTCCTATTTTTAATTTTTTTAAATACATATCATACCCTATTATTTTACAAATATTGTTTTTTGTCTTTTACTACTAATATTCAATAGTATAGCAATACAAATAAAATTTGTAATTAAAGAACTTCCTCCATAACTTATAAATGGAAGTGGCACTCCAGTAATTGGAAGTAGTCCCATTACCATTCCTATGTTTTCTATCATATGAAAAACAAATATGCCTGTTATTCCAGATGCTATTAACGAACCAACTTCATCTTTAGCAGTTTTTGCAACATATAAGCATTTTGTTATGAGCACAACGTAGAGAATTATTACCGCTCCTGCTATTATAAATCCCATTTCCTCTCCTATAACTGCAAATATAAAATCTGTCGTTTTAGGATATAAAAATCCGAAGTTGTGTTTGATTTCCTTTTAGAATTCCCATTCCTGTTAATCCGTCCTGCACCGATTGCAAGTTTAGATTGCATAATATTATATCCCGCTCCACGTGGATCAGATTCTGGATGTAAGAATATATCTATTCTACTTTTGGCGTGTTCTGGTAATATAAAATTATAAACTAAAGGAACAGATATAACAATTAATAAAATTGTTCCTATAATATATTTTTTATCAATACCAGCAGTTATAAGCATAAATGCTGTTGCTGAAATAAATGCTACTGCTGTACCAAAATCAGGCTGTTTCACAATTAATAATACAGGAAGTAATACAATTGCTAATACAATTAATAATTTTGTTATTTTATTAATATCTCTTTTATCCTTTGATTGAATTTTTGATATTGCATATGCTAAAAATAAAATTACAAAAATCTTTGCAAATTCTCCTGGTTGAAAAGAAAAAAAGCCAATGTCGAACCAACTAGTAGCACCATTGACTGGTGTGGTAAATAGAACTGCTAATAATAATATGATAAATGCACCATAAAAAATAGGTGACAATTTTAACATTGTTTCATAATCCACCAGCATAACGCCTATCATTATTATAATACTAACTACAAACCATATACATTGTTTATTAAATTCATCATATTCGTTTTCTTGAGTAGCTGAAAATAGCGCAACTAATCCTATTATACAAAGAATAATTGCAATTACTAAAATACTCCACTCTATATTTTTTAGTTCTCTTTTTCTCACATTAAATCACTCTTTTTCTCATTTTTGTTTTTGATTTAAGTTTTTCTTATGTTTTATTTTGTTACTTACTAAACCTTATTCTCCTTTTTTTCTTCCTCATCATTGTTTTCTTCTTTTATTTCTTCTTGGTCATCATTATCAATAATAATTTCAGATTCTTTTTCTTCAATGTTGAAATTATCAGTTTCCGACTCACTTGAATCGTTATTACTTACTATCTCTTCTTTTTCTTCTTCTTCATTTTTTTCATTTTTTTCTGTTTTATTAATTTCTTCTTTCTCTTTTTCTTTTTTATCGTCTTCTTTTTCTTCTATTTTTCTTGCATCATTTTTTATATTTATAATTGGAATATTTGCATATAAAGCTGGTGCACCATTTGTGCCATCCTCATTTTCTTTATTTGTAAGTCTAACATCAATTGCACTTTCATCAATATCTATATATTTTTTTATTACATCAATTATTTCTTGCTTCATAAGTTCCAAAAAGTCTGCTGAAACATTTGCTCTATCTTGCATTAAAACTAAATGTAATCTCTCTTTTGCAGTATCTTTTGAATTATTAACTACACTTTTATCTTTTTTTGCAATTTTTTTAAAAAAATTTATTATATTTTCAAACATTGCTTCTTCTTACCCCCATATTATTGTCTTTTAAATAATCTTTTTACTTTTGCCCAAAAACCTTTTTCTCTTCCTGGAATTGTTACTTCGATTTTTTCTCCTAATACTCTTTTGGCTATTTCAATATATGCTTTACCTGAAGGTGCTTTTTTATTTTGAATTACTGGTTCTCCTTTATTTGTTTGTGTAATAATATATTCATCGTCAGGGACAACTCCTATTAAATCAATAGATAATAAATCCACAATATCATCTACATCCATCATTTCACCTTTTTTTACCATATTAGGTCTTATTCTATTTATTACTAATTCTGGATTTTTTATATCAGAAGATTCTAATAATCCTATAATTCTATCTGCATCACGAATTGCAGATATTTCTGCTGTTGTTACTACAATAGCTCTATCTGCTCCAGCAATAGCATTTTTGAACCCTTGTTCAATTCCAGCAGGACAGTCAATTAATATGTAGTCAAATTCTTCTTTTAATTTTTCTACTAATTCCTTCATTTGCTCTTCATTAACTGCTGTTTTATCTCTTGTTTGTGCTGCTGGTAATAAATATAATTCTTTAAATCTTTTATCTTTTATTAAAGCTTGTCTTAATTTACATTTTCCTTCTACAACGTCTACAATGTCATATACAATTCTATTTTCTAATCCCATAACAACGTCTAAATTACGTAGCCCTATGTCTGTATCAATTAAAGCTACCTTTTTTCCTTCTACTGCCAAACTTGATCCTAAATTTGCTGTTGTTGTTGTTTTTCCTACTCCACCTTTTCCTGATGTTATTACAATTACTTCTCCCATTTTTTTCCTCCTTAGAACTCTATTTCAATTCTTTCTCTAATGTTTATATAATATAACGAAAAGCTTAAAAAGTCAATGAATTTTTTACTAAAATTACAAAAATATTTCTAAATTGTTACAATTTGTTTACAAAAGTAATTTTTTATTTAAAAATAAAAATTGCTTTAGAATATATCTAAAACAATTTTATTTTTTACTTTTTTATTTTTTAATATAAGGTTACACGGAAAGAAACATTACTATCTGCAAAGTCAATATTAGCATTACTACGATTAGCTAATGTAAATCCGACTTTCATTAATAAAGTCTCCTCCTCTTAAACTACATATACCTTCATCATTATTTTCAGTAACATATTCTAATGTCCATTCACATTCATTTCCTGCTAAATCATATATATTCAATTTTTTTGTATTATTTGATGCTCCTGTTGATATTAATGTATTAATTTTTGTACCAGATATAGTACTCCATATTTTATCAGTGTATGAATATCCTTTTGCATTATTGCTTGTTATTGGTAGATTTACATCTTTATAGTTTCCCCAATTTTTACTATTTGAATTAATGCTTTCTTCAATATTTGTTTTTTGTTCTTTTCCTTGTTCTTCTATAAATTCACATACCAAATCCCATTGAATTCCAAACATTAAACTACTTGTTTTATCTTCATCTAATGATATTTCACTTGCTAATTCTTGTGCTTTACTACAACTTACAAAATTATATGGTATTGCATTCTTTTGACTGATTACTTTAGCAGTAGTATCTTTATTAGTAGTTCTTCCTAATGATATATCTTCTATACTTCCTTCTATTCCTGCCTCGTATCTTCCTATCCAGAATCCTCCTTTTTCATAAACGCTTTTTAGCATTTTCTTATAATTTTCTTCGTATTCATAATAATTTAATCCACATCCATTGTTTAATTGTTTTTGCTCTTCTGTTAAGCTTTCTGTTTCTGCTGATATAACAGTAGTCCCGTCTGTATCTATAGCATACCATTCATCCTTCCAATTAAAGTTTTGCTCATTGCTTCCTTTTGTATATGGATCTGCATATTTTTTTAATGACTGAATAAATATAGTATAATCTTCTTCATCATTAAAATATAAATCTGATGGCATAATAGTTTTTGGAACTCTAATCCATACCCATTCATTATTATTAGAGTCTTTTGCAACTAAACCTTCACTAATTGTATTTTCTCCTGGTGTTGTTGAAACGCAAAAATCTTTTGGAATATAAGCAGTATCACCGTTTTTATCTTTATATAGTCCTTCTTTATCATATTTTGGACTAAAATTATCTATGCTCAAGTATATTACATCATTGCTGTTTATACTTTTATAATATCCTTTATAATGGTTAACGCTTTCTATAAAGTCCCATTTATTTTCTGATGCTATTTCTATATCGCTTGGTACTTCTGTTATTTCGCTATCTTTTACAATCCAATTATATTGTTTTGCATTGTCATTATTTTTAATAATGATACCAGTATTTTTTGTTCCACTTACATAAGAAAATCCCTCTGGAATTTGCACTCCATCAATATATCTAAAATCAACTGCTTTTTTGTCAACATCTTCTACTGTGTAATCTGTATAATACATTTCTTTATCAATATTTATTCCAGCAACATAAAATATATTTTGGCTTGCCTCATTGATAATATATAAATCTTTGTATTGCTCCATTTCTTCATTAGTTAATGCAGTTCCTGATTTAAAACTATCTAATTCTCTTACTTTTTTATAATCTTCCCCATAATTAAGAGTTAAATTATCTATTGCAGCTAAGTCTATAACCAAGAAATCTCCTGTATCAACGGCAGAACTAATTGTATTAATATGGCTAGTGCTTGTATATTTTCCTTTAGCTGGAATACTACCTGTTTTCATATAATAACTTGAAATTTTATCTCTTAAATTACTTATATCATTTTGTAATTGTTGTAAATTTTTAACTTTAAGATTATCTTTAAGATTATATATTATAATTCCAGTAATAAGTAACAACGCAATTACTGTAATTACTAATGAAGTTAAGGTAATTCCTTTATTATTTTTAATTTTCTTTTTTATCATTTGAACCTTCTCCTATTTATTTATCTCTAGTATTAGTTTACTATTTATTTAATTTTATTTCAATACTTTTTTATTGTAATTTATATATTTTTTTCTATTAAACTATAAATTTTACTTTTTCTTTGATAAATTACATCTTCTTTTATAACAATTGCCCACAATACTAATATAATAAGAAATATTGATATATTTTTAACTTTATAAATAATAATACTTGATAAAAAGGTTATTAATATTAAAA
>CANRFI010000030.1 GCA_947629855.1 uncultured Clostridia bacterium | reverse complement strand
CTATTATCTTGAATGGTTTTATAAATTTTAGATTAAAAGAATATTTATCACTTTTAGATGATATTGTAAATGAAGCAGTAAATAGCTTTGTAATAGAAAAAGAATATATGGAATTCATTTCTCTTTTAAAGCTATATATTAACTCTCAAGATTATGGATGCAATGCAGTTCATATTATATTTTCCGAAACAGATTCTATTTTACTTGATGAAAATAAGAATCCAATAATAATTACAGATGATATTTTTAATGCTAAAATTGTAAGTGACATTACTTTTTCTTCTAATGATTATATATTAAATTCACTTCTTCATTTACTTCCTAAAAAAATATATATTCATTTAGTTGATGGTTGTATAGATGAATTTATTAATACTTTACAATTAGTATTTGAAAATAGAATTAATTTATGCACAGATTGTAATATCTGCAATATATATAAAGATGTAAAGAAAAACTCTAATCAAAAAATCCCACACACAGAACATTTTTAATTTTTCTGTATATGGGATTTTTATTTTTAATATAATGAATTTATTGCTTCTGTAAATCCTGGTAATACTATATTAACAATATCAGTATCTTCAGATACTTGCCATTTTCCGTCTATCTTTTCTACTGTAATAGTATTTGTATTTGTTACATTTTCTATTTCTGAATTATTAATTTCTGCTAATAAATATTCTTGTGTTTTTGCTTCATCTATTGATTCTCCACCAAATGCTGCTTTAACTATTTTTTCTTTGAAGTTATCTATTATTTTTCCAAAATCTTTATTAGTTACTTCAACTTCTACTGTTGCAGTCTCTCCTTCTTCTTTTTCACTTAAAATTTTCCAACTTAAATTTTCAAAAATTGCTTTTCCGAGCATTTTCATCTAAATTTTCTTCTTGTAATAGTTCTGCTACTTCTCCTTCTCCATTAGCTCCAGATTTGATTTCATTAAACATATTGTTTACTGCTTTTTTTGGAGAATCTACCATTACAAACATATATACTGCTATTGCTACAACAATAAGTACAATAATAGCAACTGCTATAACAACTCCATTAGATTCTTTCTTTGCTTCAACTTTTTTTGTATCTTTTTTTACTTCATCCTTTTTAACTTCGTTTTTTACTTCAGTTGATGGTTTCTTATCCTCAACTTTTTTTTCTTCTTTCTTCTCTTCTACTGCTTGCTCTACTTCTTTCTTTTCCTCTTTCTTCTCTTCTACTACTTGCTCTACTTCTTTTTTTTCGTCCTTTTCTTCCATAATTATCCTCCTTTTATTATTTAGTTATTTTTATTATATTATGATTATATATTAATGAATTATTTTTTGCAATAATTTTAAATAAATTTATTTTTATCTTGATTGCATAAATTCATTTACATTTTGTATGAAAAACCAAAATGCCCAAGTTAATCCAATAATATAAATACCAACTATGCATACTGCACCTACTTTTAAAGACGCACCTGTTAAATAGCAAAACCATTTTATTAAAGTAGCATTAATAGAATTATATCCTTCTTCAAAGCTATTACTTTTTGCTTTAATAAAATCTTTACTTGGAACCATATATAATTCAGATAATTTATAAATAGTATCTAAATTAGGATATTCTAATCCAATTTCCCATTTTCGAATAATCTTTTCAGTTGTTAAAATCCCTAATTTATTTAGTTCTTCTACTACATTTAAATATGTCCAATTTTTTTCCTCTCGCAATTCTCGAAGCATTGTTTCTATATTCCTTGTTTCTATAGATACATTTTCTTTTTCCTCTTCATTTTCCATTTTTATACTTTAATTCTCCTACATTTTTGTATATTATATCAATACAGTTTCAACATTGCAATACTTTTTATACAGCTCCATTAATTCCTCCGAGCAACAATTTCTTTCATATTTTCTATTAAATCATCTATTTCCTTTGGTGTAACAATTAAATTATAATCACTTGGAACTAAGGCTTCTTTTATTTCTTCATAATTATCTTCTTCCTTCAATTTGTTTAAATAATCATTAGATTTTGCTTCCTCCTGCAATTTTTTTATAAACAAATCCAGACAGTCATTTACTAATACCGCTGTTTCAACAACTGTTGGAATTCCGAAGTGCAATTACAGGTATTCCTAATGTATTTTTACTGATTTCTTCTCTCGTATTTCCTACCCCTGCACCTGGAATAATACCTGTATCAGAAATTTGAATAGTACTACTAATTCTTTCTATGCTACGAGAAGCTAAAGCATCTATTACTATAATAAGTTTTGGATGAATATTATCTACAATTCCTTTAATAATTTCAACAGTTTCAATACCAGTTGTACCGAAGTACACCAGGTGAAATAGCACTTACCATTCTTGTGCCTTTTTCTACATATTGTGGCAAATATTTAATAATGTGCCTTGTTACTTCAATCTCATTAATTACTTTTGGTCCGAAGAGCATCAGGTGTTACATATATATTACCTAATCCTACTACTAATATTTCCCCTTGATTATCTATATGTTCATCTATTATCTTTTTTAATTCTTTTGAGAGTGTCTGTTGTGCTTTAGTAATTTCTTCTTCTTGTGCAATTTTTAATTTTTTAATATCAATTGTAATATAGTTTCCTTTTGCCTTTCCAATTGCTTTTTCACCATTTTCATTTGTTATTTTTACTCTTTCTACTATTATGTTTTCGTCAATTTCTTCTTGGTTTGTTTCAATTCCATCAATTTCTTCTAAATTATTTGCTTTTTTATATATTTCTTTTCGTTCAGATGCCAAATCAGTTCTAAAATTAAACATAATAAAAACCTCCTTTTCTTTTGTTTAGTATTTACTAATTTTGAGGTTTTTATTAGAATTAGATTTTATTCTAAATATTTTTTTAAGAATTTTCCTGTGTAACTTCTTTCATTTTTGCAAATTTGTTCTGGCGTTCCAACTGCTATTACTTCGCCACCATTATCCCCGCCTTCTGGTCCTAAGTCTATAATATAGTCACAAGTCTTTATTAAGTCTAAATTATGCTCAATTACAATAATAGTATTTCCTGTATCTACTAATCTTTGTAAAATGTCTACTAACTTATGAACATCTGCAATATGAAGACCTGTAGTTGGTTCATCTAATATATATAATGTTTTTCCTGTCGCTTTTTTAGATAATTCTGTAGCAAGTTTTACCCTTTGTGCTTCACCGGCCTGATAATGTAGTAGATGGCTGTCCGAAGCTTAATATATCCGAAGTCCTACATCATATAATGTTTGTATTTTTTGCTTGATTTTTGGGATTTTATCAAAAAATTGTAAAGCTTCTTCTACTGTCATATCTAAAACATCAGCTATTGTTTTTCCTTTATATTTTACTTCTAGTGTTTCTCTATTATAACGTTTCCCTTTACATACTTCACAAGGTACATATATATCTGGTAAAAAATGCATTTCGATTTTATGAACTCCATCACCAGAACAGCTTTCACATCTTCCTCCTGCAACATTAAAACTGAATCTACCTTTTTCATATCCTCTCATTTTAGCTTCTTCAGTACTTGCAAATATATCACGAATAAAATCAAATACTCCTGTATATGTTGCTGGATTAGAACGTGGTGTTCTTCCAATTGGTGATTGATCAATATTAATTATTTTGTCAATGTTTCCTATTCCTTTTACTTCCTTACATTTTCCTGGTTTTTCGTTTGAACCATTTAATTCTTTTGCAATTGTTTTATATAATACTTCATTCACTAATGTAGATTTTCCGAGAACCTGAAACTCCTGTTACACAATTGAATACTCCTAATGGAAAAGTAACACTAATATTTTTTAAATTGTTTTCCTTTGCTCCTTCTACTACAATTACTTTTGATTTTGTGTGTTTTCTTCTCTTTTTAGGTACTGGTATTTTTTTATTGCCACTTAAGTATTGTCCAGTTATAGATTCCTTTACTTTTTTTACTTCTTCTGCTGTTCCGTTGTGCCATAACTTGTCCACCGTGTACTCCGAGCTCCGTGGTCCAATATCAATTACTTGATCTGCTGCATACATAGTATCTTCATCATGTTCTACAACTAATAAAGTATTTCCTAAATCTCTTAATTTTTTTAAAGTTGCTAAAAGTTTATCATTATCTCTTTGATGAAGTCCTATACTTGGTTCATCTAAAATATATAACACACCCGTTAATCCAGATCCAATTTGAGTTGCTAAACGTATTCTTTGTGCTTCTCCACCAGATAAGCTTCCTGCATTTCTAGCTAAAGTTAAGTATTCCAATCCAACATCCATTAAAAATTGCAATCTTTGATTAATTTCTTTTAAAATTAATTCAGATATCATACTTTGGGTTTTATTTAATTTTAAATTTTGTAAGTAATCTTTTATTTTATTTATTGACATTTCTGTTAATTCATTTATATTTTTATTTCCAACTTTAATTGATAAAATTTCAGGTTTTAGTCTTGCTCCATTGCAAGAATGACAAGGTGAATTACTCATATACATCTCGTAAAAGTCTCTCATTCCCTGTGATTTTGTTTCATTGTGTCGCCTATCTAAAGTAGGAATTACTCCTTCAAAAGGAGCTGTAAATTTTCTTATTCCTGCATATGATTCATATTCGAAATCAATTTTTTCTTCTCCAGTACCATACAATATTTTTTCTAGAAACCATCTTGGTAAATCTTTTATTTTCTTATTTTTAATTTCAACACCATAATGTTTTCCAATACTTTCAAAATACATTTTAGCCATTGTATCGCCTTTTTTCATTGTACTTGCACCAAAAGCTTTTATTCCGTCATATAAAGTTTTATTTTTATCTGGAATAATTAAATCTTCATCCATTTTCATTAAATAACCTATTCCTGTGCATTCTGGACAAGCACCAAAAGGATTGTTGAAAGAAAACATCCTTGGTGTTAATTCTGGAAAACTAAATCCACATTTAGGACAAGCATAATTACAACTATATAAAAGTGGTTTTTTCCCTACTACATCTATTAAAACCATATTTTCTGCATGTTTTAAAGCAACTTCAACAGATTCTGTTAATCTACTAATTATATCTTGTTTTATAACTAGCCTATCTACAACAATTTCCACCTCGTGTTTCTTTTTTCTATCAATTTGAATGTCATCTTCTCCTAATTCATAATTTTCTCCATCAATCCTAACCCTAACAAAACCTTCTTTTTGATATCCTTCTAATTGTTTTGTAAATTCTCCTTTTCTGCCTCTTACTACTGGTGCTAATACTTGTATTTTTGTTCCTTCTTCTAATTGCATAATATTATCTATAATTTGATCTATACTTTGTTTTTCAATTTTTATATTACAGTTTGGGCAATATGGTACACCAATTCTTGCATATAGTAAACGAATGTAATCATAAATTTCAGTAACTGTTCCTACTGTTGAACGTGGATTTTTAGAAGTTGTTTTTTGATCAATTGAAATTGCTGGAGATAATCCATCAATTCTTTCTACTTCTGGTTTTTCCATTAATCCTAAAAATTGTCTAGCATAAGAAGATAAACTTTCTACATACCTTCTTTGTCCTTCAGCATATAAAGTATCAAATGCTAAACTAGACTTTCCGAGAACCAGAAAGTCCCGTAATAACAACTAATTTATCCCTTGGTATTTCTAAATTTATATTTTTTAAATTATGTTCTTTTGCACCTATAATTGTTATTTTATCATTCATTAAAATTCCCCCTGTATTAACTTCATCTTTTATTATACTATAATTTAGAGTTTAAAACAATAGATGAAAAAAACAAGTATGAAACATTTTATAATTTCATACTTGT
Organism: uncultured Clostridia bacterium; assembly: GCA_947629855.1. The sequence goes on along the minus strand of CANRFI010000030.1, from coordinate 7,054 downwards.
TTTTTATTTTAAAATATTCCTATAATATTTCCATTTTCGTCTAAATCTATACTTTCTGCTGCAGGTACTTTTGGAAGTCCTGGCATTGTCATTATTTTTCCTGCTAATGCTACTACAAATCCTGCTCCTGTTTTTAAATCTAAAGAACGAATTTTAATATTATAATCATCTTTACACTCTAAATTTTTTGGATCATCAGAAAAAGAATATTGTGTTTTTGCAATACATACTGGGAAGTTACTAAATCCTAATTTTTCTATTTTTTCCATTTGCTCTTTTGCTTCTTCTGAAAATTCTACTCCTTTTGCCCCATAAATTTTAGTTGCTACTTTTTCTATTTTTGTTTGAATAGAATCTTCTAAATCATAAATGTAATTAAAGTTTTCCTCTTTTTCTGCTAAGGATACTAATTTTTCAGCAATATCTGTTGCTCCTTCTCCTCCTTTTGCCCATCCTTCTACTAAGCTTAATTCAACACCTTTTTCTTCTAATTTTGTTCTTAAAAATTCAATTTCTTTATCTGTATCTTGTAAATATCTGTTTAAAGCAACAATTACATTTAATCCAAATTTATTTTTTAAATTATCTATATGACGATATAAATTGTCAATTCCTCTTTCTATTCCTTCTATACTTTCTTCTTGTATTTTTTCTTTTTCAATTCCTCCGTGATATTTAATAGCTTTAATTGTTGCAACTAAAACTACTGCATCTGGCTTAATACCTGCTTTTCTACATTTAATGTCTAGAAATTTTTCTGCTCCTAAATCTGCACCAAATCCTGCTTCTGTTACTACATAGTCTCCTAATTTTAATGCTAATTTTGTAGCAATTATACTATTACATCCATGAGCAATATTTGCAAATGGTCCTCCATGAATAATTGCTGGTGTATGCTCTAATGTTTGTACTAAATTTGGTTTAAGTGCATCCTTTAGTAAAACTGCCATAGCACCTCCGAGCATTTAATTGTTTTGCATAAATAGGTTCTTGATTTTTGTTATAACCAATTAATATGTTTCCTAATCTTTCTTTTAAATCTTCAATATCTTTTGATAAGCATACTATTGCCATAATTTCAGAAGCAACTGTTATATCAAATTTGTCATTTCTTGGAACAATATTTTTTTCTCCAGATAATCCTGTTTCTACTTCTCTTAATTGTCTATCATTTAAATCTAGGCATCTTTTCCATACTATCTTTTCAAAGCCTAATTCATTTCCAAAATAGATATGATTATCAATTAAACTAGCAAGCAAGTTATTTGCTGCAGTCATTGCGTGAATATCTCCAGTAAAATGCAAGTTAATATCTTCCATTGGAGCTACTTGTACTCTTCCTCCACCTGCTGCTCCACCTTTAATTCCAAATACAGGTCCTAAAGAAGGTTCTCTTAATGCAAGTATAGAATTTTTTCCGATTTTTCTTAATCCATCTGCAACCGCAATTGAAATTGTGGTTTTTCCTTCTCCTAATGGCGTTGGACTAATTGCTGTTACTAAAATTAATTTTCCGTCTTTTTTGTCTTTTAGTCTTTCATAAACTTCATTTGAAATTTTTGCCTTATATTTTCCGTATTGCTCTACATCCTCCTCATCAATTCCTACTTTCTTTGCTATGTCTACAATCTTATCAAGTTTTGTACTTCTTGCTATTTCAATATCTGTCATATTTAATTCCTCCTTTTTAATTTATTTACTTAGTTCTTCATTGTTATTTTTTGTAGTTTTATTTGTATTATATCTACATAATTAATCCAACAACTATTCCAATAAGTGCTCCTACAAATACTTGTACTGGTGTATGTCCTAATACTTCAACTAATTTTTCTGACACTTGAACACTGGTCAATCCTGGAGTTTCAATTAATTTATTTAATAATGCTGCTTGTTTTCCTGCAGCTCTTCTTATTCCACAAGCATCATACATTACTACGGCTGCTAATATAAATGAAACAGCAAATATAGGTGAATTTACTCCTTCATATTTTCCAATTAATGTTGCAAGTCCAACAACTACAGCTGAATGAGAACTTGGCATACCACCAGCTCCCATAATTCTTTTAAAATTAAATTTCTTGGTTGTACATAAATCATATATTAATTTAAACAATTGTATTCCAAACCATAAGAAAAATGGCACATAAATGTATTTACTTTGTACAAATGCCATAAAATCATTACTCATTTTCTTTGTTTTCTCCCCTTTTACTTGTTTTACTCTTCAGATTCAAAACTTTCTTCTTTTATTCCATTTTCTGTTTCAATTAAAATATTTATCTTTTTTTCTGCTTCTTCTAAAGTTTTATTACATTCTTTTGAGATTTTAATTCCTTCTTCAAATTTATTTACAGAATCCTCTAAACTTAAATCTCCTTTTTCCAATTCTTGTACAATTTGTTCTAATTCTTCTAATTGCTCTTCAAAACTTTTTTTCATTATTTGGGCTCTCCTTTATTTTATTCTACGATTGCAAATTTTTCACCATCTATAAGTCTGATTTCTATCTTATCACCTGTTTTTAATTCTTCCTTGCTTTTTACTATTTTTCCATCTTTTCTGGTAATAGTATAACCTCTTGCAATTGTCTTTAATGGGCTATAAGCATCTATTTTAGCAATTAATTCGCTATATTTAGTTTTTTCTTGCTCATATGTTGTTTTTATTAAATTCTGTAACTGCTTAATTTTTTGATCAATTAATATATAATTGTCTTGTATTTTTCTAGTAGGCTCTTTAAACACAAAACTAGACATTAATTTTTCATATCTTAATCCGCATAATTTCTAATTTTTTTATTAATGACATTCTTAATCTGTTTTGGTTAGTTATTATTTTTTGTTTTAGTTCATAAATGTCTGGTACTGCAAGTTCTGCAGCAGCTGATGGAGTTGGTGCTCTTAAATCTGCTACGAAATCTGATATTGTAAAATCAGTCTCATGTCCGAACAGCTGATATAATAGGGATTTCGGAATTATAAATACTATTTGCTACTATTTCTTCATTAAATGGCCATAAATCTTCTAATGAGCCACCTCCTCTTGCTAGTATCAATACATCTGCTAATTTGTTTTTGTTCATTAATTCAATTCCACTTGCTATTTTCTCTGCTGCTCCTTCACCTTGAACTGGAACAGGCAATAATTTGATTACAACATTTGGATTTCTTCTTGTTGAAACATTTATTATATCTCTAATAACAGAACCAGTTTGAGATGTTAGCACTCCTACTACTTTTGGCATAAGAGGAATTTTCATTTTGTGTTCTTCATTAAATAAACCTTGCTTTTCTAATTTTTGTTTTAGCTCTTGAAATTTTGTATATAAATCTCCAATGCCATCTTGTTCCATAGCTTTTCCATAAATTTGATAAACTCCATCTCTTTCAAATACAGATACTGAGCCAAAAATGAATACCTTCATTCCATCTTTTGGTATGAAGTTTAGTTTTTGTGCATATGATTTAAACATAATACATTTTATTAAAGAGTTTTCATCTTTTAAAGTAAAATACATATGACCTGTATAATGATGTTTAAAATTAGAAATTTCACCCTTTACAAGTACATTATTTAAATATTCATCATCTGCTATTTTGTTTTTGATATATTCATTTAAACTAGATACTGTTATTGCTAAATTTGAATATTTCATACTTATCCCTCTTTTACGATTACTGCTAAAATTCCATTTACAAATTTTTGTGAAGTTTCTTCGCCATATTTTTTAGCCAGTTCAACTGCTTCATTAATAACTACTTTAAATGGTATATCTTTATATTTTATTTCATAAATGGCTAATTTCAAAATAGCTAAATCAATTTTAGATATTCTTTCTATTTTCCAGTCTGATTTTAAATTTCGCTCTATCTGAGAAATAATTTCTTTTTTATTTTTTTCAATTCCAAAAACAGCATCTTTCATATACAATATTGTATTTTCATCAGTTATATTATTGGCTTCTATATATAATTCAATTGCTTCATTTAAATCTTCATTTTTTTGTATTTCTATGCTATAAATCAACTTAAAAGTTTGCTCTCTTATTGCTGTTCTATTCATTTTATTCCCCTTTTACATTTTATCAATAAATGATTTTAATTTAGTTTTTACATCTTCTTTATTTTGTTGTACATAATTTCCTATAAAAGCTCCTAATACTATAATTACAACTGCTAATATTAAATCATGTAATCTTGTTATTAAAATTAAAATTGCAATTAAAATTCCAATAATTGCCCCCTTATAATGATTCCAAATTTCTTTAAAATTCATTTATAATCACATTCCTTTCTTTTTTATTAATTTTCTTCTTGTTGTTTCTTTGGGGCAACTTTTTTAATAGTAATATTTACTTCTTTTACTTCTAAATCTGTTGCAGCTTTTACCTTTTCTTTTATTCTAGATTGTAAATTTGCAGACAAATCTTTAATAACTGCTTCCTCATTAACAATTAAATTAATAAAAACTTTTACATTATTATCTTTATCAAGTTCTATTCTAGTTGTAACATCTTCTGCACTTTGAAAATTTAATGCTACTGAATTTACTAAATTTTCAATTGTTTCTTTTGAAATCATAAGTTTTCCACTTTCATTTTCTAATAATACCCCTTGTCTTTCTTTTATTTGATCTTTTGATTCACTATCAAAAAAGATACATTTGATTGATAACAAAATAAATACAACGCATATTCCAAGTACTATTTTACTTGATGTTTCTCCTAATATAACTTTTGTTACAATATTTCCTACTAAATTCATATCTAACCATCCAAATATTAATAAGCAAAGGATGATAGATAATATTAATACAATATTTGAATAAACAATTAGTGCAATTTTTTCTAAAACTTTCATTTCATTTCCTCCTATTTTTATTTTTTTATTCATTTTCTGTTTCTTCTTGTTCTTCTCTTTTTGCTGTGTCTGTGTTTACCCCTTGTACGTGTACATTAACTTCTTCTACTTTTAAACCTGTCATACTTTCTACTGCTTTTTTTACTCTGTTTTGAATTTCATATGCGACATCTGGAATTCTAGTACCATACTCTACAATTATATTTACATCTATTTTTGTTGTAGTATCTGATATATCTACTTTAATTCCTTTTGCTAAATTTTTCTTTCCACTTAGTACTTCAGATATACCTCCTGCAAAGCCTCCAGACATTCCAGATACACCTGCTACTTCTGATACGGCTACACCTGCAATAACTGCTACTACATCATTAGATATTTGAATTCCTTCGTTTTCTGTTTTTATTTCCTCTTCTATTTTTACTACTTCGCCTTCTTTTTTCTCTTGATTTTCTTCACTCATAATAAACTCTCCTTTCAATATAAAAATTGATATACTTGATTTTCTTAATAAGTATATCAATTTTTTAAGGTTTTTACAACTATTTTTTTAATAAATATTAATTATTTTGTGTTTTATTTTTATTTCTATTTAATAATTATTGCCATTCTAATATTGGATATCCTCCATTTATTCCTGTATCTTCTTTGAATTTTGCACCTAAGCTTGAAAGAACTTCTTTGCTTTTCATTTCACTATTTGTTTTTAGTTCAAAATTTGTTATTGTGATTGTTTTATCATCACTAGGTGTTTCTTGTTGTCCACATAATTCATTACCAACACTATATGTATTAGTTATTGTAGTGTTTAACCCAACTACTCCAACAGCAGAACCAATATAAAGTTCTGTTAAGCTAAGATCCTTTCCTTCAGGTGTATTATCAACTCCTTCTACTACTCCCACATTATAGCAATTTTCAATATTGCCTCCTCTATTTTCATACCCTGGTAATTCTATATTAGATAGTTCACCAAATGTACCAACTATTCCACCTATGTGATAATACTTAGTAAATGTGTTACCAGTAATATGACCTTTATTATAACAATTTGAAACAAATTGACTTTTTAAATTACACTCACCTACAATTCCTCCAACTGAACGTGTTACAAGAAATTCTTCAGTAGAGTCGGTTTTCTCTTCTCCACTCACTTCTGCTAAATTATAGCATTGGTCAATTGAAGCATTTACTCCTTCTACTGTCATTGATCCTCCTATTCCTCCTACACAAATCATCCTTATATCATTTCCTGGAGTAACTGCTTTAATTTTTCCAGTAACTGCACAATTTTCAATTTTTCCATCTGCAACTCCACAAATTCCTCCAGAAGATATTATTTGGTTTTCAGTATAAATATTACAATTTAATACATATACTTGTTTTACTAATCCTGGAGTTTTTATATACCCAAATAATCCTGTATCGCTTTCTCCATCATTTTTTACAATATTTATGTATGAATTTTTTATATAATTTTTATTTCCATCAAATGTTCCTGAAAAAGGGATTGGTGCTGCACTGTAATTTCCTATAGGTGTAAATCCTTGTCCACTTAATAATTCTTGTTTTAAACCTTCTTTTTGTCCATCTTGGTTTACATCTTCAAAGTCTTGGTTATTAGGGTCTACATATGAGTTATCTGATTTAAAATCTAATGAAACCGTTAACCTTATGTACTTACCACTATAGCTATTTCCCCCATTAACCTGTTTTGAAAAAGCTACTAAATCTTCTATACTACTTATTTCAAAAGGTTCATCTTCTGTTCCATTTCCATCTAATACACCTGGAGTAGTATCTTCTACTTTTGGTGCTGGATTTGAGTTTAAACTGTCATCTATTAAATCTTCAAATTTTGATATTGCATCATTTTCTTCATTTTGTGATTGATCACTTTTTTCTCTTGCTTCATTTGCTTTTGCTAGTATTCCATTTTCTCCTGTTAGAGTTGATATACTTACTGCTGCTAAAATTAAAAGAACAATTATGGTTATTACTAGTGCAATTAATGTGATACCTTTGTTAGTACTATCGGTGTCTATTTCTTTTCTTTTACTTATTTTTTCTTTTAGTTTTAAAGTACTCATATTTTTAATTTTCTCCTTTATTTATTTTATTAGTCATTTGCAAAACTCTAAAAATCTTGCAAATACTTAACTTTTTTTGTTATATATATGTTATTTTTCTCCACT